>QEUR01000032.1 GCA_003577095.1 Acidobacteriota bacterium | reverse complement strand
GCCGCGGGTGATCTCCTCGCCCGTGTAGACCACCTCGCCCTGCTCGCTCACCACCTGCTGCGGCTGCGGCATGGAGGCCGTGTAGGTGCGGTAGGCCAGCACGCCCATCACGAAGAACCCGAAGATGAGCACGAGGGCGACGCCCTGGACCCAGCCCTTGGAGATGGCCAGCTCCTGGCGTCCGTCCCGCCGGCCCGCGCGCTCGTCGATCATCACCATGGAAGGTCCGCCCGTTCTGCCGGAATTGACGGACGACGACGTCCTCTGACCGGCCTCTCGACTGCTCCGACACCGGCACCCTAGCCGAGAAGGCACCCGTCAGGACGGCAAACGGGCTCCTTTAAATTCAGCGCCCGGATTCTTTACCTTCCCCTTACTTTCCGGGCTGGGCGCGGGCTCGACCCACCCGTGGCGGTGGATGGGCCCCTCGGTGACGGTCAGCGGCTCTCCCCCGCCGCCCCAGCGGTCCTGGATGATCTCGGCCGCGATGCTGACGGCCGTCTCCTCGGGGGTACGGGCGCCCAGGTCGAGCCCGATGGGGCTGCGCAGCCGGGCCAGCTGGTCCTCGGTCAGGCCGGCCTCGCGCAGCCGGGCCAGCCGGTCCTCGTGGGTGCGCCGCGAGCCCATCGCCCCGACGTAGGCCAGGTCCGGGGCGTCCTCGCCCAGCAGGGCCTCCAGCAGCGGCACGTCGAACTTGGGGTCGTGGGTCAGGACGCACGCCACGGTGCGGGCGTCCAGCCGCCCCGCCGCGAGCTCCTCGGCGACGTAGCGGTGCGGCCACTTGACCACGACCTCGTCAGCCTCGGGGAAGCGGGTGCGCGTCGCGAACACGGGCCGGGCGTCGCACACCGTGACGTGGTAGTCCAGGAAGCTGCCGATCCGGGCCACGGCGGCGGCGAAGTCGATCGCGCCGAACACGAGCATCCGAGGCTTGGGCGAGTAGGAGGCCACGAAGACGCGCATGCCCTCCCCGCGCCGCTCCCCCTCCGGGCCGTACTCGATCGTGCCGGTGCGCCCCTGCGCCAGCATGCCGCGGGCGTCGTCGACGACGGAGTGGTCGATCCGCTCGCTGCCCAGCGTCCCGGCCCGCTCCCCCTCCCCCTCCGGACGGATCACCAGGTGCCGTCCGAGGTATGCCGTGTCCGGGTGGGCCACGATCGTGGCCACCGCGACCGGTCGGCCCGCGTCGATGTCCGCGGCGACCTCCCCCAGCTCGGGGAAGTCCTGCGGGGAGACCCGCTCGACGAAGACGTCGAGGATCCCGCCGCAGGTCAGCCCCACGCCCATCGCCTCGTCGTCGGAGACGCCGTAGCGCTGCAACACCGGCGCGCCGGACCCGATCACCTCCTGGCCCAGCTCGTACACCGCCCCCTCCACGCAGCCGCCGGAGACCGAGCCGACCGCCTCTCCCCCGACCCCCACGACCATCGCCGCGCCCGGCTGCCGCGGGGCGGACGACCACGTCCCCACCACGGTGCCCAGCGCCACGCTCTCGCCCGCCCGCCACCAGGCGAGGAGCTCCTCGAGGACGTCACGCATGCTGCCAGCATCCCACGGGGGTCAAGGGCCGCCCCCTCACGCCTCGGCGACGACCCTCAGGACCTCCTCGAAGGCGGCGAGCGAGTGGCCGGCGACGAACGCGTCCACGTGCGGCAGGCAGGCCACGATCCCGGCCTGGACGGGCAGGTAGCCCGTCTTGCCCCGGTGCGGGTTCACCCACACCACCTTGTGGGCGAGGCTGCGCAGCCGGCGCACCTGCTCGCCGAGCAGGTCGGCCCGCTCGCGCTCCCAGCCGTCGCTGAAGATCACCACCACGGCACCCCGTGCCATGCCGCGCCGCCCGAAGCGCCGCAGGAAGGCCCCGACCGACTCCCCCAGCCGCGTCCCGCCGGACCAGTCGGGCACCGCCTCCCCGGCGGCCAGCAGGGCCCGGTCCGGGTCCCGCTCGCGCAGGGCGCGGGTGACGTGGGTGAGCCGGGTGCCGACGGTGAAGACCTCGGTGGTGCGCGGCGCGGCCTGGACCATGGTGTGCGCCAGCCGCAGCAGCGCGTCGGCGTAGGCGCTCATCGACCCGCTGACGTCCACCAGCAGCACCACCCGCCGCACCCGGCGGTCGCGGCGGCGGTAGCGGATCCGGGCCGGCTCCCCCAGGTGGCGCAGGTGCAGCCGAGCGGTCGCCCGGCCGTCGACGGCGCCGTGGTGCGCGGGCACGTGGCGCCGGGCGGGGCGGGTCGGCGGGTGCGGGCGCAGGGTGGCGAACTGCCTGCGCAGCGCGGCGCGGTCCTCCGGGGAGAGCCCCGCCACGTCGCGGTGGCGCAGCACCTCCTCGGAGGAGGCGGCGGCGCGCACGACGTCGTCGGACCCGCCGTCCTCGCCGTCCGTCGGGGTCTCGGCCAGCTCGGCCTGGACGGTGCTCGCGCGGGCCACCTCGTGGTGGGTGACGGCGTGCATCGGCCGCCCGCCGAACCACCCGGTGAACACCCGGTCGTAGGGCTCCACGTCGGCCGGCGAGGCGGTCAGCGTGGCACGTCCCGCCCAGTAGACGTCGTCGCGGTCGCCCGCACCGACCGCGGCGCACGCGGACAGGAAGGTGCGCTCGCGGTCGGCCGTCACCGGCAGCCCCGCCGCGCGGCAGGCGCGCGCAAAGCCGCCCAGCGTCTGGGCGGCGTCCCAGCCGTCGATCCGATGCGGGGCGGTTGCAGGGGTGCTCACGGCATACCGGTCAGCGGGTGAGCATCCGGTCGAGGGCGACGCGGACGCGCTCGGCGTCCTCGCGGTACTTCACGGCGGCGCCGAGCGTGCTGGCGGCGACCTCGGGATCGAGCCGGCTGACGCCGAGCGCCTGGAGGGCCCGCGCCCAGTCGAGGGTCTCGGCGACTCCGGGCGTCTTGACCAGGTCCTCCTCGGCGCGCAGCCGCTGGACCGCCTCGACGACCTGGGTCGCCAGCTGCTCGTCGACGCCGGGCAGCCGCGAGCGCACGATCGCCAGCTCGCGCTCCAGGCCCGGGTGCTCGATCCAGTGGTAGAGGCAGCGCCGCTTGAGGGCGTCGTGCAGCTCCCGGGTGCGGTTGGAGGTCAGGACCGTGAAGGGCGGCTCGGCGGCCGCGACCGTGCCGAGCTCGGGGATGGTCACCGACCAGGTCGAGAGCACCTCGAGGAGGAAGGCCTCGAACTCGTCGTCGGCCCGGTCGACCTCGTCGACGAGCAGCACGCAGGGCTCCTGGAGGGCGCGCAGGATGGGCCGCGGCAGCAGGAAGCGGTCGGTGAACAGCTCGGCCTCGACGTCGCGCCCCTCCCCGCCGCCGGCCGCCTCGACCGCGCGCAGGTGCAGGATCTGCCGGGGGAAGTCCCAGTCGTAGAGGGCCTGGCTGGCCTCGATGCCCTCGTAGCACTGCAGCCGCACGACCGGCACGTCCAGCAGCTCGGCGACCGCCTCGGCCAGGGCGGTCTTGCCGGTGCCGGGCTCCCCCTCCAGCAGCAGCGGCCGGCCGAGGGCGCGGCCCAGCCAGGCCACGGTGGACAGCCCCTCGTCGGCCAGGTAGCCGGTGCCCGCGAGGGCGTCGGCGAGGGACCGGGGGCTGGCGAAGACGTCATCGGCCTGCATGGGGCGAGTATGGCCCACCCTCCTCGCACCGCCGCGCGCCCGGTCACCCGCGGACGTCGACGTCCCGTCCGGTGGCGAGGTCGCCGCACTCGACGAGGTATGGCGTCGCCCGCCTCAGGTAGGCGCGTGCGCCCGCGTCGCCGCGGGCGCCGCCGAGCGCACCCTCCCAGTGGTCGCGGCCGAGCAGCACGGGGTGGCCCGGGCGCCCGTCGTAGGCGGCGCGGGCGAGGTCGGCAGTGCCGCCGGAGGAGGCGGCGAGGAGGCGGGCCACCACCGCGGCGCCGACGTCGGGAAGGTCAACCAGGTGGACGACGACGCGCAGCGGGACGGTGCGCCCCCGGGTGGACAGGGCGGTGAGCCCGGCGCGCAGGGACTCCCCCATGCCCTGATCCCAGGTGCCGCAGCGGGTGGTGGCTACGCGGCCGTCGGTGTGGCTGGCCAGCAGCTCCTCCACCTGCTCCGCGTCCGCCCCGGTGACGACGAGCACGTCCCCGCAGCCGCCGTCGAGCAGGGCGTGGGCGGCGCGCACCACCCACGGCTCGCCGTCCTCGACGACGAGGGCCTTGGGCCCGCCGTAGCGGCGGCCGGCCCCCGCGGCGAGGAGCAGGCCGGTGGTGCGGGGGTCCGGTGCAGACATGCCCCCAGTGTGCCGGGCATGATGGGTCCATGAGCATCCCGGTCGACCTGGCGGCGCTCGGGGAGGCGCTCGGGCGCCACGACACCGCATACCTGCTGACGGCGGACGACCCGCGCCCCCACGTGGCCGAGGTCTTCCCCGAGCTCTCCGACGGGGTGGTGGTCCTCGCCGAGCCGGGCCGGACGGCGCGCCGCACGGTCGGCGAACGGCCGGCGGTGACGGTGCTGATGCCGCCCCGGGAGCGCGGCGGCTACACGCTCATCGTCGACGGGGACGCGGTCCTCGACGGCGACGGCGCGCTGCGGATCACGCCCACGACCGCGGTGCTGCACCGCGCCTCGTCGTGGTCGGGGCACGCCGAGCACGACAGCGACTGCGGCAACGACTGCCGGCCGATCGGCTGACCCGACCGCCCGAGCCCCGTCAGGCAGGGCCCTCCGGCAGGTCGTCCTCGTGGACGGGCCGCTCCTCGTCCGGGAGCAGACGCTCGGTCTCGGTCTCCGCGTCGTCGTCCACCGCCCGGTCCTCGTCGGGCAGCAGCTCGCGCGGCGTCTCGGCCTCGACGGCCCGCTCCTCCTCGGGGACCAGCTCGTCCAGGTCCTCCTCCGGCGCCGGGCCGGGACGCGTGCTCTCGGTGCTCACGGTCGGTCGTCTCCTCTCGCGTGCTCCCCCCAGTGTGGCCCGCCGGTCTCCGGCGCGCACGACATACTGGACGCACCGGAAGGAGGCCCGGACCGATGATCGAGCTGCCCATGGCTCCCCAGGAGGACCTGTGCGTCGCGCGGGTGCCGCTCTTCCAGGGGCTCACGCACGAGGAGCAGGTGGAGGTCGCCCAGGTGGCGCGGCCGACGCGGGTCGACCGGGGTGAGCAGGTCTACGCACCGGGGTCCGACGTGTCGCAGCTGATGGTCGTGCACACGGGGAGGGTGAAGATCTCGAGGGTGAGCGCCGACGGCCACGAGCAGATCGTGCGCGTGCTGGGGCCGGGCGACTTCGCCGGGGAGTCGGCCTTCATCACGGGGGCACGTCCCGACCACTTCGCCACCGCGATGGAGCCGGGCAGCATGTGCGTCTTCCGGCACGCCGACCTCGACCGGCTGGTCCGCGAGCACCCCAGCGTCGGCCTGCGGATGCTGCAGGGCGTCAGCCGCAGGCTCGAGGAGACCGAGGCCCGGCTCGCCTCGGTGATCAGCGGGGACGTCTCGTCCCGGCTCGCGGCCTACCTGGTCTCGCTGCCCGCGCGGCACGCCGGGGAGGGCCCGACCGTGACCCTTCCGCTGGCGAAGAAGGACATCGCCTCGCTGCTGGACACCACGCCGGAGTCGCTGAGCCGCCAGCTGCGGCGGCTCACGGACACCGGAGTCATCACCCAGCACCCCGGAGGACGGATCACCATCACCGACCTGGACGCGCTGCTGGAGCTCGCCGGGGAGGACTGAAGGGGCAACGACAGGGTGTAGTATTTCGCGTATGCGTGCACCTGTGACCGTCTCCGCGCTCGTCCTGGCCGCCGCCCTGGCCCTGACCGGCTGCTCCGAGCCCACGACCGACGGGGACGGCGCCTCGGGCCCGCCCACGTCGTCTACCGCGTCCGCGGCGCAGGCGGACGCCCTGCTCGCCCCGTTCGACCTGGCGGGCGCGAGCGCGCAGGAGGTCGTCGACGGGCTCGAGGCCGATCCCGGGACCAGACCGCTGGCCGTGCAGGCCTCGGTCCGGGAGGACCACCTGGTCCTGGGCGACGGGACGACGGAGACCACGATGCCCCTGCCCGACGACCTGTTCTACGTCTCGGTGGCGCCCTACGTGCGGACCACCCACGACTGCTTCTACCACGCGCTCGGCGGCTGCCAGGGCGAGCTGCCCGGGGAGGACGTCGAGGTCCGGATCACCGACGGCACGGGCGAGGTGCTCGTGGAGGAGACGGTGACCACGGGCGCCAACGGCTTCGCCGGGTTCTGGCTGCCGCGTGGCATCGAGGGCGGCAGCGTGGAAATGACCACCGACCAGGGCTCGGGGAGCGTCGCGCTGAGCACCACCCCGGGCAGCCCCACCTGCCTGACCACCCTGCAGCTGGCGCCGGCGCGCTGAGCCGTCAGGCGGCGCGCTCCAGGGCGTCGACGCGCGCCAGCGCGCTCACCCGCCACACGCCCTGGCGTCCCCCGAAGACGCGCCGGAGCCCAGCCTCCTGGAGCACCTCGTGCATGGCCGAGGGCGGGTGGGCGAAGGCCCGGTAGCCGCGGCCCCGCAGGCGCTGCCACGCGTTCAGCAGCGCGAGCCCGGCCCGCACGAGCGGGTGGCGCGGCGGGTAGGAGAACACCAGGGTCTGCCGCGCCCTGGCGCCGGCGGCGGCGAGCAGGCCGACGAAGTCGGGGTAGCAGCACACCACCCGGTTGAGCACCACGATGTCGGCCGCGCCCGCCAGGCCCGGGTCCGTGACGAGGTCACCGACGACCCGGGTGACCCGGCCGCGCAGGCCGTGCGCGTCGAGCAGCTCGCCCGCCTGCTCCTCCCACGAGGAGGACAGCTCGACGTTGGTGGCCGTCGCCGCACCCCGGCGCAGCAGGTCCACGTGCAGGTCGCCGACGCCGCCGCCGATCTCCAGCACGGTCCGGCCGTCCAAGCCTCCGGCCGCGGCCAGGTCGGCGAGGGTCGCGGCCGGCTGCCCGAGACCGTGGGTCTCGTAGCGTCGCCGGAACCAGCGCGCCTGCCGGGCGGTGAAGACCTCGTCGTAGCCGCTGCTGCAGCAGTCCATGGGCTCAGGCTAGTGGGTTCCGGAGGGCCGGCATGCGTGCCATCCTCGGGTCATGACAGTGCGCGCCTGCGTCGCCACCGACCTGCCGATCGACGGAGCACCGTGGCTGGTGCCCGACGTGGACCTCGCCGAGGGGCACAGCCTGGTGGAGGAGCACGCGGGACGAGTCGTCGCCGCCGGCCTGCGCCGTCGGACACGGAGCACGAACGCCTTCGACGGGGGCGAGCTGTTCTGCCTGCCGGGCCACGGTGCGGCGGTGCTCCGCGCGCTCATCGCCGCCGACGAGCGCAGCCCGGTCGGCCTGCGCGTCCTGCCGGGGAGCGCGACCGCCGCGGCCGTCGCCGAGGTCGGTGGCGCCGAGGTGCTCCAGCGCGTGCCCGCCGGCGCCGTCCCGACCGGGCACGCGGACGTCCTGGAGTGGGCGCGGGGGCGACTCGAGGATGCCGAGCAGGCGGGGGTCGAGCTCAGGCCGGGCACCGAGCTCGCGGTCGAGGAGCTGCTCGACCTGTGGATGCCCGCCTATGTGCGGATGCACGAGCACTGGGCCCCGGTCAGCGACGAGAACCTGATGCGCGAGGTGTTCCGGGACCTGTTCGCCGGCACGCTCCGGCAGCAGGACACCTTCGTCGCCGCCGTCGCCGGCCACCCGGTCGCCGCGACGTTCATGAACGCCTACGACGGCGTCCTCGTCCCCCTCATGATCGAGACCGCCCCCGGCCACCCCGCAGCCGAGACCGCCGGGGCGGCGTCGATGGCCGCGATGATCAGGAGCGTCAGCCCACGCCCGGTCGAGTTCGAGGGACACGCCGACGAGCCCACCTACATGAGGATCCTCGAGACCATCCCCCACGTGGCCGCCGGCGACCTCACACCGATGGACTTCGTCCGGATCTAGACGGTCGAGGGAGGTGCCGCGGCGCACGGGCCACCACGAGCTCGTCCCCGATCTATGCCACGGGACCCTCGTGCGCCGTAGAGTAGGGCGCAGATCCGCCGCCGGGCCGGAAGCCCGCTGCTGCGGGCTGATCGGGGAACTCTCGGAGAAGGAGTGACGATGACGTACTCGAGGATCCTGGTCCCTGTCGCACCCGCGCACGGTGACGAGGCCGGCCGTGCGGTCGAGGTGGCGCGGAGCCTGGCCGCACCGGACGCGCAGATCACCGTCATCACGGTCGTCGAGGATCTGCCTCCCTACCTCAGGACCGAGGCGTACGTGCTGAACGAGGAGGCGCAGGAGAGCCGTCAGTCCATCGGTCAGGCTGTCGTCGACGAGTTCACCGCACCGGACACCCGGGTCCTGGTCAGGCACGGTCACCCCACCCGGATGATCCTGGACGAGGCCGGCAGCGGGTCCTACGACTGCATCGTGATCCCGTCGGCCCAGCCCGGATGGGGGCACTTCTTCCTCGGCTCGACCGCATCCAGCGTGGTGCGTCACGCCCACTGCTCGGTGCACGTCGTCCGCCACCAGGACTCCGCCGCCTCCTGATCGGGCCCGAGGTGGCGGCGCCGGGCACCACGGGGCACTCCCGGGCGAGCATGAAGAAGCCCCCCGAGTCCCTGACCTGCAGGGACCCGAGGGGCCACGGGTGTCCGGAGGGGGACTTGAACCCCCACGCCCTTAACGGGCACTAGCACCTCAAGCTAGCGCGTCTGCCATTCCGCCACCCGGACAGGTGGTGCCACCTCGCTCGTGGGGAGCGTGGCAACGACGGACAAGACTAGCACGCTCAGGACGGTGCTCCCGACCCCGCCGACCAGTCCGGCGGCGGCCCTGCGGTCAGCGCCGGGTCGTCCGCCGCGAAGGTCCGAACCGGCCCCGGCGGGGTCCCCGGCCCCTCGAAACGGACGGTCACCCGACCGCGTCCGCTGCCCCATACCCAGCCCGGGCCGTGCACCTCGTGGACGACGTCCTGGCCGGTGCTCCAGCCCGTCTCCCCGAGGGCCGCGCCGAGCCCGCCCGCCGGGCCGCGGTCGCCGTCCTCGGCGTCCGCACCTCCCACGTCGGGCAGGTCCGGCGCGAGCTCGGGGTATGCCGTGCCCTCCAGCTCCAGCTCCTCCTGGGCGTGGGCGGTCAGGCCGGAGACGCCCAGGCCGAGCAGGCGGATCCCCTGGCTCACGTCGACGCCGGCGAGCAGGTGCCGCCCCTCGCGCAGGACCACGGCGTGGTCGCCGGTGGCGAAGGGAAGCGTGCTGGACCGGGTCTGGGTGCTGAAGTCGTGGTGCCGGACCTTGACGGTGATCGTGCGGGCGAACAGCGACGCCGAGCGCAGCCGTCCGCCCACCCCCTCGGCGAGCCGCGTCAGCTCGGACTCGAGGGCGGCGCGGTCGGTGACGTCCGTGGCGAAGGTCTCCTCCGAGGAGATGCTCTTGGCTTCGCGCTCGGCGACGACCGGACGGTCGTCGTCGGCCCGGGCGAGCCGGTGCAGCGACGTCCCCTGCGCGGTGCCGAAGATCGCCACGAGGTCCGCCTGCGAGACGCGTGCCAGGTCGCCGACGGTCTCCACCCCGAAGGTCCGCAGCCGGGCCGCGGTGGCCGGCCCGACGCCCGCCACGGCGCGCACGTCCAGGGGATGCAGGACGTCCAGCTCTTGCCCCGGCCGCACGACGGTGACGCCGGCCGGCTTGTCCATCTCGCTCGCCAGCTTGGCCAGCATCTTGGAGGTGGCCACGCCGACCGAAGCGGTCAGCCCGCCGGTGCGCTCGCGGATCTCCCCCAGCAGGTCCGCGCACCAGGCCTCCGGCGCACCCTCGCCCCACCCGGGCGGGTCGGCCGCCGCGGACAGGTCGACGTAGGCCTCGTCCACCGACACCTGCTCGACCAGCGGCGAGCGGCTGCGCAGGATGTCCATGACCACCCGGGACGTGGCGCGGTAGGCCTCGAACCGCCCCGACAGGAAGGCGGTGCCGGCCGGGCACCGACGACGCGCCTCCACCATGGGCATCGCCGAGCGGGCGCCGAAGACCCTGGCCTCGTAGGACGCCGTCGACACCACCCCGCGTCCGCCCAGCCCGCCGACGACGACGGGCCGCCCGCGCAGCGACGGCTTGTCGCGCTGCTCGACCGCGGCGAAGAAGGCGTCCAGGTCCAGGTGCATGACGCAGCGCCGGGGGTCGGACGACATGGCTCTACTGTGACACGGGCGTGCGACGCCCCCGGACGCTCACTATGGTCGGGGCATGGACCTGCAGCGCACCTCTCCCCCGCACCCCCTCGACCACCTGCCCGCCGCCCCGGCCGAGCTCACCGTGACGAGCGAGGACTTCGCCGACGGCCAGCCGCTGCCGGAGTCGGCCGGCTTCGGCTTCGGCAACACCTCGCCGCAGCTGTCGTGGAGCGGCGCGCCGGAGGGCACCCGCTCGTTCCTGCTGCTCTGCCACGACCCGGACGCCCCGGTCGTCGGCGGTTTCGACCACTGGGCCGTGGCCGGCATCCCCGCCTCGGTGACCTCCCTGGACAGCGGCGCCGGCACCTTCGGGCAGCCGATCGCCGACGGGACGGCGGTCACGCTGACCAACGACTACGGCACCCGCGACTTCGGCGGCTGCGCCCCGCCGGAGGGCGACCGGCCGCACCGCTACGTGTTCACCGTGTGGGCGCTGGACAGCGACACCGCCGGGCTCGACGCGGCGACCTCGGTCGCCAAGGCGCAGTTCAGCACGCTGGGCAACGTGCTGGCCCGGGGCTCGATCACCGGCACCTACCAGCTGTGAGGCTCGACTGGGTCCCCGCCCTTGAGCGCCCCGACCTGCTGGCACCGTCGGTGCTCGCCGCCCTGGAGGGTATGCAGCAGCGCGCCTCCGCGGTCGAGGTCGCCGAGATCGACCCGGACCTGGCCGACACGGCGGTGCTCGTGGAGACCAGCGGCATGGACATGGAGGACATGGCCAACTGCATCGTGATCTCCGGCCGGCGAGCCGGCGAGGAACGCGTCTGCGCGGCCCTCGTGCTGGGCACCACCCGGGCCGACGTCAACACCGCGGTGCGCAAGCGTCTCGACGTGCGCAAGTGCTCCTTCATGCCGATGGACGACGCCGTCGGGCGGACCGGCATGGAGTACGGCGGCATCACGCCCGTCGGACTGCCGGCGGACTGGCCGGTGCTCGTCGACAGTCGCGTCGTGGAGCGGGACAGGATCGTGATCGGCTCCGGCGTGCGCCGCTCCAAGCTGCGGCTCCCCGGCGCCACCGCGGCGGAGCTGCCCGGCGCCGAGGTGGTCGCCGGGCTCGCAGTGCCGGTCTGACCCTTCCCGGCCCCCAGAGGTGTGACGGTCAGGGCCAGTCCCGCGGCCAGGGCTGCCGCAGCGCCTCCGGGTCCACGGCGGAGTGCTCCGCCGCGGCGCGCAGCCGCCCCTGCTCGACGACCAGGGCACCGCTGCGCACCATCCCGTCGACCAGCTCCCCGGCCAGCTGCTGCGGGTCCCGCTCGAGCTGACCGGCGGCGTCCTGGAGCCAGGCGCGGTCGACGAGGTAGCCCTCCACGTCCTCCGTCGGGATCCCGTCCCGGATCATGAGCGCGTAGGCGAAGATCCGCCGCGCTCCGTACCAGACCGCACCCTGCAGGTCATCCGCCAGGCGTTGGGCACGCTGCACCGCCTTGGCCAGCGCGGCCCCCGTCTCGGCCGGCAGGGGGCCGTGCGCCGTGAGCAGCACGCGCGGGGCCAGGCCGACCAGCCGGTGCAGGGACGCCAGCGCCGTGTCGGCGGCCGACTGCCCGTCCAGCGCCAGGTTGACCCAGCCGACGTCGTAGTCGGACAGCGCGTCCCCGACCGCGAGCAGCCGTTCCTCGGGCTGCCACAGGCACAGGTGGCCGGCGGTGTGCCCCGGCGTCGCGACGACCTGCCAGTCCGCGGAGCCCAGGGCGAGCACCTGCCCGTCCGCCAGCGGCTCGTCCACCGTGTAGGGCGCGACCGGCTGGTCGAGGTACTCGGCCACGCAGCACCCCGGGTCGCGCCGCCGCAGGGCGTCGGCGTCCGGAACGCTCGCGGCGATGCCCGCGCCCTCCCGCTGCAGGCGCGCGTTGCCGCCGACGTGGTCGGAGTGCCAGTGCGTGTTCACCACCAGCTCCACCCGGCCGGTGTGCTCCCGGGCCCACTCGGCGGTCTGCCGCGCGTGCCCGACGAAGCCGGAGTCGACCAGGGCGGGGACACGTCCGTGCAGGAGGAGCAGGTTGGCATCGGGGAAGGGCCGCTGCCGCCAGCGCACCCAGTCCGGCAGGACGTGCCCGCCGGGAGCGGACTCGGACGTGCTCATGCCGCCTCCACCCGCATCATCGTGGCGACCATCGTGGCGCAGTGCACCTCGCTGCCGGGACCGGCGGCGTAGACGTCGCCGTGGCAGACCGTGATGGTGCGTCCGGCACGCACCACCCGGCCGCGGGCGACCAGCCGCTCGCCGCGCGCGGGGGCGAGGAGGTTGATCTTGAACTCGACGCTGACCACCTCCGACCCGGCCGGCATCAGCGTCAGGGCGGAGTAGCCGCACGCGCTGTCGGCGATCGAGGTGGTCACGCCGCCGTGGAACATCCCGTGCTGCTGGGTCAGCTGGGGCCGGAACGGCACCTCGATGCGCACCTCCCCCGGGGCGACGCTCGCCAGCTCGGCGCCGAGGTGCGCCATCAGGCCCTGCCGGCCGAAGGAGGCCCGCACGACCTCCTCGAACTCCTCGTTCCTGACCACCATGTCTGCCATGGCAGGCATCCTCGCAGCCCAGGGGTGGCTGCTCACCGACGGGGCCGCACCGCCCAGAAGGCCACGGCCGAGGCGGCCGCGACGTTGAGCGAGTCCACGCCGCCGCCCATCGGGATGCGCACGACCAGGTCGGCGGCGGCCACCGTCCGCGGGGAGAGGCCGTCGCCCTCGGTGCCCAGCACGAGCGCCAGGCGCTCCGGAGCGTCCCGCTCCAGCTCGTCGAGGGACACGGAGTCCTCGGACAGCGCCAGCGCCGCCACCGTCAGGCCGAGGTCCTTGAGCAGGTCCACGCCGCCCGGCCACGGGTCGACCCGGGTCCACGGCACCTGGAAGACGGTCCCCATCGAGACCCGCACGCTGCGCCGGTAGAGCGGGTCGGCGCAGCGCGGGGTCACCAGCACGGCGTCCACGCCGAGGGCGGCGGCCGAGCGGAAGACGGCCCCGACGTTGGTGTGGTCCACCACGTCCTCGAGCACGGCCACCCGACGTGCTCCGGCGAGCACCTCCTGCAGCGGCGGGAGCTGCGGGCGGTGCATGGCGGCGATCACGCCCCGGTGCAGGTGGAAGCCGGTCATCGCCTCGGCGACCGCCGGCGCGGCGACGAAGACGGGTGCGCCCTGCCCGGCCGCGGTGCGCAGCAGGTCGGGCCACTCCCCCACCCAGCGCGGCGTCATGAGCAGCGAGCGCATCCGGTGGCCGGCCCCGAGCGCCCGGCGCAGCACCTTCTCCGACTCTGCCATGTAGAGCCCCCGCTCGGGCTCCAGCAGCCGGCGCAGCGCGACGTCGGTGAGGGAGAAGTAATCGCGGACGCGCTCGTCACGAGGGTCGTCCACCCAGCTGCAGCCGTCGGGCAGCGGGGGCGGCACGGCATACCCGTCGGTCATGTGAGGAGCAGGTAGACGATCGCCACGACCCCGATCACCACGATCACGGTGCGCAGCAGCCACGGGGCCAGGGCGCGCCCGACGCGGGCGCCGACGACGCCGCCGAGCAGCGAGCCGGCGGCGATGATGAGCACGATCCGCCAGTCGATCTGCGCCGGGTCGACGACGAGGAAGACGGCGGCCGCGACGAAGTTGACGACCAGCCCGAGGACGTTCTTGATGCCGTTGATGGACTGGACGTGCAGCGGCAGCAGCACGCTCATCAGGCCGACCAGGATCACGCCCTGGGCGGCGCCGAAGTAGCCGCCGTACATGCCCGCCACGACGACGCCCGCGAGCAGCGCGATCCAGCGCCCCGGCGTGAGCAACCGGGTGTCGTGGCCTCGGGCCCAGGCGTTGATGCGGGGGCCGAGGACCACCAGCAGGACGCCGATCAGGATGAGCGCCGGCACGATCGCCTCGAAGGCCGCCGGCGGCAGCACGAGCAGCAGCAGCGCGCCGATCACCGAGCCGGCGAAGGAGGCGGGCACGAGCCGGGCCACCGTGCCGCCCAGGCCGCGCAGCTCGTGGCGGTAGCCCCACGCCCCCGAGATGCCGCCGGCGACCAGGCCGAGGCTGTTGGAGATGTTGGCCGAGACGGCCGGGTGCCCGAAGAAGAGCAGGGTCGGGAAGGTGACCAGCGTGCCCGAGCCCACGATGGTGTTGATCATGCCCGCCCAGAACCCGGCCAGCGCGATCGCGCCGACCTCCCAGACGCTCACGCGGTGGCGTAGGCGTCGGCGGCGTCCTCCGCGGCACGTCCGGTGCCGGGCTGGTGCGCGCGCGCCGACCAGCGCGGCCCGTGGCGGTCCACGACGAGCGGGATGTCGAAGGTCCGGCTCAGGTTCTCGGCGGTCAGGGTGACCTCGATCGGCCCGGCCGCCACCACCTCGCCGCCGCGCAGCATGAGGATGTCGGTGAAGCCCGGCGGGATCTCCTCGACGTGGTGGGTGACCAGCACCATGGCGGGGGCGTCGATGTCCTCGGCGAGCAGGCTCAGCCGCCCGACCAGGTCCTCGCGGCCGCGCAGGTCCAGGCCGGCGGCCGGCTCGTCGAGCAGCATCAGCTCGGGGTCGGTCATCAGCGCCCGGGCGATCTGGACCCGCTTGCGCTCCCCCTCCGAGAGCGTGCCGAACCGGCGCTGGGCCAGGTGGGCCACGCCGAGCGCCTGCAGCAGCTCGGTGGCGCGCTGCTCGTCGGTCTCGTCGTACTCCTCGCGCCAGCGGCCCAGCACCCCGTAGGCGGCGGTGACGACGACGTCGTTGACCCGCTCCTCGTCCGGGATGCGGTCGGCCACGGCGGAGCTGGCCACGCCGATCCGCGGCCGCAGGTCGAAGACGTCCACCGCGCCGAGGACCTCGCCCAGGACGCCCGCCACGCCGGTCGTCGGGTGCATGCGCGCGGCCGCGAGCTGGAGCAGGGTGGTCTTGCCCGCGCCGTTGGGGCCGATCACGACCCAGCGCTCCCCCTCCTCCACCGACCAGGTGATGTCGCGCAGGAGCTCGGCGGTGCCGCGGCGCACGCCGACGCCGGCGAATTCGAGGACATCACTCATGATGGGTCACTCTAGCCACCGCCCGCCTACCATCGGCGACATGGCCGACCACGAGCTGCCGGCGTCCGTGCGGGCCGCCCTCTGGGGCACCGAGGTGCTGCGCGGACGCCTGCCCGCCGACGAGCTCGACCGGCGCGCGCTGCCCGACGTCGACGTGGTCTCCGGCCTCGCCGGGCAGGTGGGGCTCTGGCGCGACC
>QEUR01000031.1 GCA_003577095.1 Acidobacteriota bacterium | reverse complement strand
CGAGTAGGCCTCGATGCCGGCGCTTCGCAGGACGTCGGCGGCCGCCAGGCTGCGGTTGCCGCTGGCGCAGATTACGTAGACCGGCCGGCCCTCGGGGACGTCGCCGAGCCTGTCACGGAGCGAGCCCAAAGGGATGAGCCGCGCACCGGGGACGTGGCCGGCCTGGTACTCACCCGGCTCACGGCAGTCGATGACCGTCGCCCCTTCGGCGTGGGCGGTCGCGAACGCTTCCTGGTCGACCTCCTCGGGCAGGTCGGCCAGATGACGCTGTCGGGCCGCCCGCTGCCGGATGTCGGTCATGTCCAGGCCCTTGATGCCCTCGATGACCTGCTCGAGCGCGCTGGCGGGCAGGGCTCCTGGCTGGGAGAAGACGAGGATCCCCTCGCGGAAGCCCATGAGGGTGGGGATGGAGCTGATGCCGATAGCCGCGGCGATGCCGCGCTCGGCCTCGGTGTCCAGCTTGGCGAAGACGATGTCTGGGTGCTTCTCGGACGCGGCCTCGTAGACGGGCGCGAACATCCGGCACGGACCGCACCAGGCGGCCCAGTAATCCACGAGCACGATGTCGTTGTCCAGGATGGTCCGCTCGAAGTCGGCCTGGGTGAGGTCCTTGGTAGTCATGGCACGATCATAGCAATACCCCTAGGGGTATAAACGGCTGAGGTTGAGGAACTGCAGTCGACGCCCCTGTGCGGCCAGAGCTCCACCTACCACGGACTGGTCTACAGCCCCTGGGACAGCGCGGTGACCGCCCTGGACAACGGGCGGGTGCTGCCCGTTGACAGACAGCCACCCCACGTGACGGATCAGACAGCGTCCGCCGGCTGGTCCGCGACCTAAAATGGAGGTGGGACGGCCGATCCGACGGCACCCGTCCGCCGCCCGCGCCGCCCCGCGGACGAAGGAGTCTGAGGTCATGACACTCTCGCGGATTCTTCGATACCTCGCCGCGGGTGTGCTGCTCCTCGTGGCGCTGCTGGGTGGGCTGTTCGCCGCCGGCTACGCAGTCAGCGACCTGCCCGTGCTGTCGGTGACGGTCGCGATCGGGGCCTGGGTCCTCGCCGCAGCAGCCCTGAGCTGGCTCGCGATCAGCCGGACCGCCCTGGCAGTGCCGGTGCTGGCCGTCGTGACGGTCGCGCTCGCCGGCGTCGCCGTGGTCGACGCCTGGATGGACCTGTTCTCCCGGGACACCACCGGCCCGGTCATGACGATCGCATTCCTGGCGCTGCTGGCGCCCATGGCCTTCCTGGGTCTGCGCCGCCCGGTCTGGGCCAGCCTCCTGCTGCTGACGATCGGTGTGGTCCAGCTGCTGGGCTCGGGCCTGCTGCGCTCGGCCGCCTCCGGTCAGCTGCAGTGGGGCAGGCTGCTGGCGGGCTCCTCCGGCGTCCTGGTGGTGCCGGTGCTGCTCGCGGCCGTCCTGCTGGTCGTCGCCGGACTGCTGATGCACGACCACGTCCGGCCGGCGGTCGGCGCCCACGCGCGACCGGCATCCCACTGACGGTGCCCGAAGGGCTCCTGCGCCAGCCCGGCACGGACCCACACTCCATACATTGCGCATTAGAATCTATGCATGGTGCTGGTCCAGATCCGCGATGTCGACGAAGAGGTCCGTGATGCGCTCAAGGCTCGGGCCGCGCGACAGGGAATCTCGTTGAACCTGCTGCTCCGTCGACTGCTGGAGGAGGCCGCGGCCCGGCCCGACCGTGACGAGGTCCTCGCACGGGTGGTGGCCAGGTCGGAGCGGGCGACAACGTCCTCCACGGACCTGATCCGGAGCCTGCGCGACGCGGGCAGCCCGCGAGGCGCATGAGCTGCGTCATCGACGCGTCCGTGCTGGTGGACCTGCTGACCGGGGCGCTGCGACCGGGCGCGCTCCCCGACGCAACCCGTGGCGACTGGCACGCACCTGCCCACGTCGACGTCGAAGTCCTCCACGCGCTGCGAGGACTCGTGATGGGAGGGCAGCTGTCCGTGGGCCGCGCCCGGGACGCCCTGCTCGACCTCGACGACCTCCGGCTCGAGCGCTGGCCGCTGCACCGCGAGTTCGCCGTGCGCGCGCTCGACCTCAGGGCGGCCCTCACCGCCTAGACGCGGCCTACGTCGTCCTGGCCGAGAGCATCGACTCCCCGCTCGTCACCCGGGACGGGAGGCTGGCCAAGGGCGCGACCCCGGTCGGCGACGCGGACGTCATCGTGATCTGACGGCTGTCCCGCACTCGACCGAGACTCGCGCTGGTTCTACCAGGGATGTGGCGCCCGCGGTGGGGGCAGCCGAAACCGGCGAATCGGTGAGCGCCCTGATCGACGAACGTCCCCCGGGTCGCCACCACCGCGCCGCCGACGACGAGCACGGCCTGAATTCAAGACCGCAGAGAAGGCTTCCAGGTGGGGTACTTGGTCATGTGAGACGTGTGCCACCGGGCTGCGCGCGAGGTCGCTTTTCCGCGTCCGTGGACGTCCGGGCGCATTGCTTCCCCGGTTGCCGTCTCGTCGATCCGCAGCCCTGGCAGCCTCCGCGTAAGAGGTCGTTGACCTGCGGATGTAGGAGCTGGCGAAGGGACTCGAACCCTCAACCACCTGTTTACAAGACAGGTGCGCTACCAGTTGCGCCACGCCAGCGGATGCGCCCAGCCACGCCGGACGGCCCCACGCAGTCTAAGCCGTGGACAGCGCCGCGCTGCCCGCCACCGTCGGCGCGATCAGCCGATCACGTTGGCGTTGAGCCACCGCTGCAGGCCGACGACGGTGCGGTGGTTCATGTAGGTCGACCCGTCCCGCGACAGCCCGATCCGGTCGTGGAGAGCCGCCTGCGACATCGGCCCCCACGCCCCGTCCACGCGGGTGCCGACCTCGGCCTGGAGCGCGCGCACCGTCCGGCTGTCCCAGCGCCCGGTCTCGGGAACGCCGACCCAGCGCTGGATCGCCTTGACGGTAAGGGGTCCGCGGCTGCCGTCGAGGGCCAGCGGCGCCATGTCGCTGCTCCCGCCACCCTCCCCGGCCGGAGCGACGATCGTGCCGCTGATCCAGCCGCGGCCGTCGGACAGCTTCAGCCAGCCGTTGGTGCTGATCTGCCCGCCCACCTTCGTCCCGTGGGCCGCGGACCCGACGATCCTGTAGGAGGTCGACGGGCCGGAGCGGATGTTGGCGCCGGCGGTGGCGGTCACGACGAACGTCCCGGCGGGCGGCGGGTCCGGGTCCGGCTTCGGGCTGGGCGCCGGGTCCTGCGTGGTCAACGTGCTGGCGCTGATCCACCCGCGCCCGTCTGACAGCTTGACCCAGCCGCCGCTCAGCGTGCCCGTCACCCTGGACCCGTGGCTGGCTACGCCGACGACGGGGTATGACGTGGAGGGGCCCGAGCGGATGTTCGCACCGACGGAGGCGCTCACCCACCAGGTCCCGGCTGTGCCGGGATCCGGCGCCGGGTCGTCCTGTCCCGGGTAGGGAGCCACGCCGTTCTCCATGGTTAGGCCGGCGCGCACCGAGCACACGGGCCAGGCCCCCGGTCCCTGGGCCTGAAGGACGCGCTGGGCCACGGTGATCTGCTGGAGCTTGGTGGCCTGGTGGGCGTAGGGCGCGAAGTCCTGGCCGCCGAAGCTCTTCCAGGTCGGGTGCCAGAACTGCAGGCCGCCGTAGAACCCGTTGCCGGTGTTGATGTCCCAGTCGCCGCCGGACTCGCAGTCGGCCATCCGGTCCCAGACGTTGCCCTCGGCCGCCTGCGACGACTGCGCCGGCAGGGCCACCGCGGACACGGAGGCCACCGCCCCGGCGAGCGTGAGGCCGCCCGCACGACGACCGACGGTGGCAGCGCGGGAGCGGCGGGTCGTGACAGAGGCCATGGAGTTCTTCCTTCCGGCGGACGGTCGATCACGACGTGACAGAAGTGACGGGTGAGACCAGAGCGACGACCACCGTAGGCCACCGGACCCAGGCAAAGGAAGGGCTATGTGACGAGCATCACGTGCGTCAGATCTCGAAGGGCAGCAGCGAGCGCGGGTCGAAGTCCGGACCCAGCGGCCACCACGAGACCGGCAGCCCCGACAGCACCGACCAGACCGCGAGCGCTCCGCCGCCCACGAGGCACAGGGTGACCACCACCATGGTCAGGGCGCCCGGCCGCAGCACCCCCCGAAGCACGGTCCGCGAGCCGCGCCGCAACGACACCGAGCCCAGCCCCCACCACGCCAGCGCCGCGCCGACCAGCGACCCGAGCCCGACCGCGAGCGGGTGGTCCACCCCGACGCCGGCCAGCGTCCCGGTGCTGGTGACGAACCCCGCGAAGACCAGGGCGACCAGCGCACCCACCCCCACCGGCAGCACGAGCGCGAACAGGGTGCTCAGCACCGCGCTCACCAGGTGCCACGGGGAGGTCAGGACGAGCACGGGCACGTCGCTGCGCCGCCGGCCACCCTCATGGCGGCGCAGGGCCAGGAGGGTGCCGGTCCGACGGCTCCGGCCGATCCTCGGGTCGGGCCCGCCCTGCTCCCCCGGCGCCGGTGGCACGCCCGTGTCCTGGTAGCCGGCCTCCGGGTAGGCCGCGACGGCGCCCGGTCGGTAGCCCGCGGGCGGCGGAGCGGCACCCCGCACCTCCCCCGGCGGCACGCGCCAGGGGTCCTGCGCCCCCGCCGTCCCCGGGTCCTGCGCCGGCGCCACCCTCGGGTCCGGCGCCACCCTGGCGTCGCGCACCGGCGCCACCCGGGTGCGCGCACCGCCGCGCTGCAGCCTCGTCGGGTCCGCGCCGCGGGCAGCCCGCTGCTCCTCGCGGACCCAGGCCGGCAGGGCCCGCGTCACGTCCTGGCCGCGCGCGTAGCGCTCCAGCCCCGCCAGCACCTGCTTCTCGGACGGCCGCCGGGCCGGGTCCGGGTCCAGGGCCGCGGCAAGCAGCGGCCGCAGCCGCGGGTCCACCCCGTCCAGGCGCAGCCGCCCGCGCACGACGCGGTCGAGCACCACGGTCAGCGGGCCGCGCCCGAAGGGCGGCTCCCCGCTCGCGGCGAAGGCCAGGGTCGCCGCCCACCCCCACCAGTCGGTCGCCTCGCTCACCGCGCCGCTCTCGACCAGCTCCGGCGAGAGGTAGCCCGGGGTGCCCATCACCATCCCGGTCGCGGTCAGCCGCACGTCCTCGGCCACCTGGGCGATCCCGAAGTCGATCACCACCGGGTCCAGCCCCCCGTCCCCCCGCTCCACCATGAGGACGTTGCCCGGCTTCAGGTCGCGGTGGACGATCCCGGCGGCGTGGATCGCGTGCAGCGCCTCCCCGAGCCCCCGACCCAGGCGCAGCAGCTCGGCCCCCCGCAGCGGCCCCCTCTCGGCGACGACCCTGTCCAGCGGCTGCCCGGGCACGTACTCGGTGACCACGTAGGGCGCCGGCCCGTCCACGTCCGCGTCGATCACGGCGGCCACCTGCGGGTGGTGCACCCGGGCGAGGGTGCGGACCTCGCGCCGCAGCCGGGCGCGCGCGTCCTCGTCGTGGGCGATGTGCTCGCGCAGCACCTTGACCGCGACCTCGCGGCCGTCCCGCGAGCGGGCACGCCATACCACCCCCATGCCGCCCTCGCCGATCCGCCGGTCCAGCTCGTAGTCGCCGAGCACGCGAGGCACCACCACCGGGCGCGTCTGGTCCGCGCCGGGCGTGCGGGGCAGCTCGGTCGTCACAGGCTCCACGGTATGCCGTCTCCTCGCGCGGGTGCGGCAGCTCGCCCCGCGACCTCGGCCCGCGTGGCGGCGGGCGTCGAACTAGGGTGGTCGAGGAAGCCAACGACCGAGGAGGCCAGATGGTTTCGTCAGCAGCTGCGGACCGCACCTACGACTTCGTCATCGCCGCCAACCGGCTCCCGGTGGACCGGCAGGTCAGGCCGGACGGCACGACGACCTGGCGGACCAGCCCCGGCGGCCTGGTCACCGCGATGGAGTCGGTGATGCGCGACCGCGAGGCGGCCTGGGTGGGATGGGCGGGGTTCCCCGGCGAGGCGCCCGCGCCCTTCGACGACGGCCAGCTGCGGCTGGTCCCGGTAGGGCTCTCGGCCGAGGAGCTCACCGACTACTACGAGGGCTTCTCCAACGAGACCCTCTGGCCGCTCTACCACGACGTCATCGTCCCGCCGGTCTTCCACCGCTCCTGGTGGAACGTCTACCGCACCGTCAACAAGCGCTTCGCCGACCGGGCCGCCGCGGTCGCCGCGGAGGGCGCGACCGTCTGGGTCCACGACTACCAGCTGCAGCTCGTGCCGGCCATGCTGCGCGATCAGCGACCGGACCTGCGGATCGGCTGGTTCAACCACATCCCCTTCCCGCCGGTCGAGCTCTTCGCCCAGCTGCCCTGGCGGGCCCGGATCCTGCGCGGGCTGCTCGGCGCGGACTTCCTCGGCTTCCAGAGGCCCGACGACGCCCGCAACTTCATCCGCTCCTGCCGGGCGGTGCTCGGCGCGACGCACAAGGGCGACGTCGTGACCTGGCAAGGCTCGGACGACGGCCGGCCCGGCGCGGCGCCGCGGACCGTCCGGGCGGCCGCGGTCCCGATCTCGATCGACGCCCAGGGCTTCCGCGACCTCGCCGACAGCCCCGCGGTCAAGGCGCGCGCGGCGGAGATCCGCGAGTCCATCGGCAACCCCGAGGTCGTGCTGCTGGGCGTGGACCGGCTCGACTACACCAAGGGCATCCGGCACCGGCTGCGCGCGATCGGCGAGCTGCTGGCCGACGGGGAGATCGCCCCGCCGGAGGTCACCTTCGTGCAGGTCGCCACGCCCAGCCGCGAGCGCGTCGAGGCCTACCGGACCCTGCGCGAGCAGATCGAGGGCACGGTCGGGCGGATCAACGGCGACTTCTCCCACCTGGGCGACACCGCCGTGCACTACCTGCACCAGTCCTACCCGCGCGAGGAGATGGCCGCGCTCTTCCAGGTGGCCGACGTCATGCTCGTCACGCCGCTGCGCGACGGCATGAACCTGGTGGCGAAGGAGTACGTCACCGCCCGCCACGACGGCGGCGGGGCGCTCGTCCTCTCCGAGTTCACCGGTGCCGCCGAGGAGCTGCGGACGGCCTACCTGTGCAACCCGCACGACATCGCCGGGCTGAAGGAGACGATCCTGCTGGCGATCCGCGACGACCCCGCCGAGAAGCGCCGGCGGATGCGCGCGATGCGCCGCCAGGTCCGCACCCGCGACGTCCAAGCCTGGGCCCGTGACTTCCTCACCGCGCTGGAGCAGGCGCCGCACCGGCCGCCGCGCTCCCGCAAGAGCATCTCGCCCATGGTCTGACCCCCCGAGACGAGGAGAAGCCGTGCCCGACCCCGACCTGCTCGCCGCCGTCGACGCCTTCGCCGCCCACCCGGGCGTACTGGTCGCCACCGACTTCGACGGTGCCCTGGCCCCGCTCGTGCTCGACCCCGCGGACTCCCGCCCCGTCGAAGGGGGTATGGAGACGCTCGCCGCACTCTCCGACCTCCCCGGCACGACGGTCGCCCTGGTCAGCGGCCGCGACCTCGCCGCGCTGCGCGAGCTCTCCGGCGCCACCGACCCGTTGGTCCTCGTCGGCAGCCACGGCGCCGAGGACTCCCGCCGCCCCGACGGCCTCGTCCTCAGCGACGAGCAGCGCGCGCTGCTCGCCACGCTCGAGGCCGACCTGCGCGCCGTCGTGGAGGCGCACCCGGGCTCCCGCATCGAGGACAAGCCGGCCGGCCGGGTGCTGCACACGCGCGGGATCGACCCGCAGGTGGGCGCCGCCGCCCTGGAGGCGGCCGCCGCCCTCGGCGAGCGGCATACCTCGCTGGTGGTGACGCCCGGTAAGGAGGTCGTCGAGCTCGCCGTCGCGCACGTCGGCAAGGGCACCGCCCTCGTGGCGCTGGCCGAGGAGCTCGGCGTCGACGCGGTGTTCTACGCCGGCGACGACGTCACCGACGAACAGGGCTTCGCGGCGCTGGCGGAGGATGCCGACGCCGCCCGCGCCGCCCGGCGGCTGACCGTCCGCGTCGGCGAGGGAGAGACGGCGGCGCAGTTCCGCGTGCCCGACGAGCCCGCGTTGGTCGAGGTGCTCAGCGCGCTGCTGACGGCGCGGAGGTCGTCGACGCGCGCAGGATGAGCTCGGGGGCGAAGAGGTACTCCCGGTGCTCCACCCGCTCGCCGGCGATCTCCTCGAGGACGGCCGACACGGCCGCTTCGGCCATCGAGGCCACGTCCATCCGCACGGTGGTCAGCGGCGGGTCGATGAAGGACATGAAGGGCACGTCGTCGCCGCCCACGACCGACAGGTCCTCGGGGACGCGCAGGCCCAGGTCCCTGGCCGCCCTGAGCACCCCCAGCGCCATCACGTCCGACCCGGCCACGACCGCCGTCGCTCCCGCCTCGACCAGCTGCCGGGTCGCCGCCGCGCCACCCTCGACCGAGAAGATCGTGGTGCTGACCAGCTCGTCGGGGTCCACGCCCGGCACGTCCGCCATCGCCTCGCGGTGGCCCTGTATCCGGCGCTGCACCGGCACGTAGCGCCGGGGACCGGTGGCGAACCCGATGCGGGTGTGCCCCAGGGCGCGCAGGTGGCGCACGGCGACCCGCATCGAGGCCACGTCGTCGTGCGAGACGAAGGTCGCGTCGATCCCCTCCCGGTACCCGTTGACCAGCGCGATCGGCAGCCCGCGCTCGCGCAGCGAGGTGTAGCGGTCGATGCTGGCGCGGGTGTCGGCGTGGAAGCCGCTGACGAAGACGACGCCGGAGACGCCCCGGGCGAGCAGCATCTGGACGTACTCGTCCTCGTGCACGCCGCCCGGCGTCTGCGTGCACAGCACCGGGGTGTAGCCGGCGCCGGCCAGCTGCGTCTCGATCGCCTGGGCGAACATCGGGAAGACCGGGTTGGTTAGCTCGGGCACGACCAGCCCGATCAGCCCGGCGCTGCTGCGGCGCAGCTTGCTCGGCCGCTCGTAGCCGAGCACGTCGAGCGCGGTCAGCACGCTCTGCCGGGTCTTGGCCGCCACGCCCGGCTTGTCGTTGAGCACCCGGCTGACCGTGGCCTCGCTGACGCCCGCGTATGCCGCGAGGTCGGCCAGGCGGCCGCGCGCCGGTGGGTCGAGGGGTGCGGTGGTCACTTGACCGATCCGGAGGTCAGCCCGCCGATCAGCTGCTTCTGCAGGCCGAGGTAGACCAGCACGGGCGGGATCGAGGCCACGAGCGCACCGGCGGAGAACGTCCCGAAGTAGCGGTTGCGGTCGGCCAGGTTGAGCGAGTAGAGGCCCACGCCGAGGGTCCGCACGTCCTGGTCGAGCAGGAAGATGCTGGCCAGCATGAACTCGCCCCACAGGCCGACGAAGGCCAGGATGCCGACGGTGGCCAGGATCGGGCCGACCAGGCGCAGGGTCATCGTGAAGAAGATCCGCGCGTGGCTGGCGCCGTCCATCATCGCGGCCTCGTCCAGCTCCTTGGGGATGGTGTCGAAGTAGCCCTTGAGCAGCCACACGTTGGCGCCCATCGCCCCGCCGAGGTAGACGAGCAGCAGCCCCCACAGCGTGTTCAGGCCGATGGTGGGGATGGAGTTGCCCAGGTGCAGGAACATGACGTAGATCGCCGGGAAGGCGAGCAGCGCGGGGAACATCTGCGCCAGCAGCAGCGCCATCAGCCCCGGCCGGCGGCCCCGCCACCGGAGCCGGGAGAAGGCGTAGGCCGCGCAGGCCGCGATGAAGACCGTGAACACCGTCCCGAGCCCGGCGACGATCAGCGAGTTCTTGAACCAGGTCAGGAACGGGAAGGTCGTCGAGGCGAACAGGTCGGAGAAGTTCTTGCCGGAGAAGTGCTGCGGCAGCGGCGAGGTCGCGTTCAGGGTGCCGGCCGGGTTGAGCGCGGCGGAGACGACGAAGAGCACCGGGAAGAGCGCCCACACCACGACGAGGAGCGCGAGCAGGTGGCGCCACCACGTGCCGGAGCGCCGCCGGGAGCCGGCCGGGACGTCCCCGGCGCGCAGCTCGCCGCCCGGCTCCCGGTCGAGGGTCGCGCTGGTCGAGGGGGCGCCGCCGGCCGCGGGCTGGGGCTGCTGGGACATCTCAGTTCACCTCTTCGAGGGCCTTGGACTGGCTGAAGCCGAAGTAGCTGATCGCCCCGACGAGCAGGAAGATCACGATGCTGACGGCGGAGGCCAGGCCGATGTTGGGCTGGCCGGACTCCAGGGCCAGCCGGTAGGCGAAGTTGATCAGCAGGTCGGTGTTGCCGATGAGGCTGTTGGTCGAGTCGAACGGGCCGCCCCCGGTCACCAGGTAGACCAGGGTGAAGTTGTTGAAGTTGAAGGCGTAGCTGGCCACGAGCAGCGGGCCGACCGCCACCAGCAGCAGGGGCATGATGACCGACCACAGGGTCCGGACCGGGCCGGCACCGTCCACCGCGGCCGCCTCCTTGACGTCCTGCGGGATGGACTGCAGGGCGCCGGTGCAGATGAGGAACATGTAGGGGAAGCCCAGCCACAGGTTGGTGATGACCAGCGCCAGGCGCGCCGCCCACGGGTCGCCCAGCCAGTCCACGTCCAGCCCGGTGACGTTGTTGATCAGGCCGAACTGCTGGTTGAACATCGCCGCCCAGATGATGCCGGTGACGAAGATCGGCAGCGCGTAGGGCAGCACCATCAGCGAGCGGTAGACCGCCTTGCCCTTCAGCCGCGGGTCGTCGAAGAGCAGGGCGAGGAGCATGCCGAGCAGGAAGGTGCCGACCACGGTGATGAGCGGGAAGGCGAGGTTCCACAGGAAGATCTTGAGGAACCCGGTGCGGAAGCTGGGGTCGGTGAAGATCGTGGCGAAGTTCTTCAGGCCCACGTTCTCGGTCCAGCCGGCGGTGAGCGCCGGCCCCTGCCCGTCCTCGGGGACGAAGTTGCCCTCGCTGGCGACGTAGACCTTCCCGTCGACGTCGGTCATCGTGTCGTCGTCCGGGTCGTAGGTGATCGTCGGCTGGCCGACGAAGGCCTGCGTGGTCGTCGCCGCCTTGATGCCGGCCCCGGAGTCGCCGACCGGGACCGCGAACTCCTGGACCTCCTGGGCGCGCTGGTTGGCCTCGAGCAGGTTGAGCACGCGGTAGCCGGGGGCGGTCTCGACGGTGCCGTTGCCGCGCAGCACGACCCCGTCGGCCGGGAGCGGCTCCAGACCCTCCTGCGTGCCGACGAACAGCCGGGTGCCGTCCGGCGCGACGTTGCCCTGGTCGGAGGTCTCGACGCCCTCGGCCTCGAGGTCCTGCACGTCGGCCGGCGGCGTGGTGAGCAGCATGACCAGCTCGCCGGTGTCGATCGGCTGCCCGTCGGGGACCGCGATCGACATCGCGTAGCGCGGCGAGTCGGGCGCCGGACGCACCGACTGCGCCTGGATCGCCTCGATCGCCTCCTCCTTGGTCAGCGTGTGCCCGTCGCCGTAGTTGGTGAAGGCGGTGCCGACGGTGTAGACGATCGGCCACATCTGGAAGAGCAGGAGCAGCACGAGGCCGGGCAGCAGATACTTCATCGGCACCAGCCCGCGGGTGGCGTAGACGACGAGGACCGCCATCGCCACGAACGCGGCGACCGTGACGATCAGCCACGCGCCGTTCTGGACGGCCAGCTGCGCCGCCCAGCCCAGCGCGAGCAGGGTGAGGCCGATCAGCCCCCACTTGACCGCGAGCACCCAGCCCGGGGTGCGCACGCCGTCCGGCTGCGGCGGCGGCTCGGTCGTCCGTGCGGGCTGCTCGGTCGTCGTCGACATCGGTGTCTGCTCCGTCGTGGCGCGGGGACCGGCGCGGCCGGTCCGGTGGGTGGTCAGGTGGGACGGGACCTGGTATGCCGTGCGACCGACTGCGCGGGCGCACGTCATACCGGACCCCGCCCCGGGGACGGTGACCGTCCCCGGGGACAGGATTGCTCAGGTCACTGCTTGAGCGCGGCCTCGACCTCCTTCTGGGCGGTCGCGAGGCGCTCGGCCGGGTCCTGCCCGGAGATGATGTCGGCGGTCGCCTTGCCCAGCGGACCCCAGACGGCGTTCATCTGCGGGATGTTGGGCATCGGGGTGCCGCCCTCGGCGGCCTTGCCCCACGCGGCGATGTCGTCGTTGCCCGCGGCAACCTGGTCGTAGGCCTCGACCAGCGCCGGCGGGCGGTCGCCGGCCTCGTAGAGCGAGACCTGGACCTCGGGCCGGGTGACGAACTCCTGGACGAAGGTCTGCGCGATCTGCGGGTTCTTGGACTCGGCCGAGACGTAGAACGCCTGGACCCCCAGGAACGGGCTGGTCTCGCCGCCGTCCTCGAAGTCCGGGATCGGGTCGATCGCGTAGTTGATGCCGGCCTCGCTGATCTGGCCGATCGCCCACGGGCCGGAGACCATGTAGGCCGCCTTGCCGTCGGCGAACAGCGGGATGACGTTGGAGGCGTCCTGGTTGGTCGACAGGGCGTCCTGGTCGGCCAGCCACTGCATCTTCTCGGCGCCCTGGATGGTCTCCTCGGAGTCGAGGATCACCTTCGTGCCGTCGAAGCCGCCCTCGGGCAGCACCGGGAAGATGCCGCCGCCGTAGGCGGACAGGTAGGGGTAGAGCGAGTAGGCGTTGCCGTCCTTGCCGACCTCCTGCGTCATGATCAGCTCGGTGGTGCCGTCCTCGACGAGCTTCTTGCCGTTCTCGACCAGGGCCTCCATCGACTCGGGGGCCTCGGGGGCGAGGTCGGTGTTGCGGATCAGGCCGAGCGACTCCACGGCGTAGGGGACGGCGTAGGTCTGGCCCTGGTAGGTCACCGCCTCGATCGACTCGGGGGTGAAGGCGTCGACCACGTCGGAGGACATCTGGACCGGGGCGACGACGTTGTTCTGGACGAGCTCGCCCAGCCAGTCGTGGGCGCCCACCGCGATGTCCGGGCCGGCGCCGGCGCCGACGGAGTCCTTGAACTGCTCGCGCAGCTTCTCGTTGGCGACGATCTGGATCTTGACCGGGACCCCGGTCTCGTCCTCGAAGGTCTTCGCGTGCTCCTTCAGCGCGGCCGCGCGCAGGTCGTCGGCCCAGATGACGAGGCTGGTGCCGTCGGAGGCCGCCGGCTCACCGCCCTCCTCGGTCGTCGCCGCGGCGTCGTCGGCGGCCTCGGTCTCGGCGCCGTCGTCGGCGGCCGTGTCCTCGGCGCTCTGCTCGGACGTGGTCTGCCCGGACGTGTCGTCCGTGCCGCCGCAGGCGGTCAGCACCAGCGCCGCGGCGCTGACGACGGCGAGGACCCCGGTGGTCGTGCGCTTCATGCGTTCTCCTTCGAAGCTTGAGTGGTGGCCCAAGTATGCAGAGGTTCCACCGTTCTTGCAAGATCTTGCAAAGATCCTTGCAGGACGGGGCTGCCTCGTGCTGCTACCGTGGCCTCGTCACCGGCAACGACGCCGTGCACGTCATACCTCGTCGTCACCGGAGACACCGCACGACGCCCGACCGCGCCGCGGCCGGGTTCCTTTACGACGGATCGTCCGGCACGTACCTGCCGGTGAAGGAGAGTTCCCATGGCAACTGTCACCTACGACGAGGCGACGCGGGTCTACCCGGGGGCCGACACCCCCTCGGTGGACCGGCTCAACATCGAGGTCGCCGACGGCGAGTTCCTCGTCCTGGTCGGGCCGTCCGGCTCCGGCAAGTCCACCGCGCTGCGCATGCTCGCCGGCCTGGAGGAGGTCAACGAGGGGCGCATCCTCATCGGTGACCGGGACGTCACCCACATGCCGCCCAAGGACCGCGACGTTGCCATGGTCTTCCAGAACTACGCGCTCTACCCGCACATGTCGGTCGCGGACAACATGGGCTTCGCGCTGAAGATCGCCGGCAAGCCGAAGGCCGAGATCCGCCAGCGCGTGGAGGAGGCCGCCAAGATCCTGGACCTGGAGCCCTACCTGGAGCGCAAGCCCAAGGCGCTCTCCGGCGGTCAGCGCCAGCGCGTCGCCATGGGTCGCGCGATCGTGCGCCAGCCGCAGGTCTTCCTGATGGACGAGCCGCTGTCCAACCTGGACGCCAAGCTGCGCGTGCAGACCCGCACCCAGATCGCCTCGCTGCAGCGCCGTCTCGGCGTCACCACCGTCTACGTCACGCACGACCAGGTCGAGGCGATGACGATGGGCGACCGCGTCGCCGTCCTCAACTTCGGCGTCCTGCAGCAGATCGACAGCCCCCGGCGGATGTACGACCACCCCAACAACGTCTTCGTCGCCGGCTTCATCGGCTCCCCCGCGATGAACCTGATGACCGTGCCGGTCGCCGACGGCGGCATCAAGCTCGGCGACTACGTCCAGCCGGTCGAGC
Source organism: Acidobacteriota bacterium (assembly GCA_003577095.1). Lineage (GTDB taxonomy): Bacteria > Actinomycetota > Actinomycetes > Actinomycetales > Dermatophilaceae > Ornithinicoccus. The sequence continues at coordinate 8,361 of QEUR01000031.1, read as the reverse complement.
GCGACGTGCTCGGCAAGGCCGACGGCAACGAGGTCGTGCTCGGCGTGCGCCCGGAGGACCTGGAGATCTCCGACTCCGGCCGGGGCCTGCCGATCGAGGTCGACGTGGTCGAGGAGCTCGGCGCCGACGCCTACATCTACGGCTCGATGCCCGGCTCGGAGGCCTCCGACAAGCCGTTCATCGCCCGCGTCGACGGCCGCACCCCGCCCGGCAAGGGCGAGACGGTGCACTTCCAGCCCAAGGGCGAGCACCTGCACATCTTCAACGTGCAGAGCGGCGAGCGCATCAGCGACTGACCGCGCGCACCGCCGCGGAGCACACCATGAGCACGACGCCGACGACCCACGTGGTCGTCGGCGTCGTGCTGGGTCAGCCCCCGGCCGTGGTCCGCACCGCGGCCACCTTCGCGCGGCGCTTCGGCGCCGAGCTGGTGTGCGCGTGCGTCGACCCGGCCCGCTACACCCTGGAGCACGCCGTCGACGGCCCGGACCTGGCCGTCCCCCTCGACCCGGACCTGCTCGACCCGCCCGTGGCCGAGCCCGACCCGCGCGTGGAGGCGATGGTCGCCGAGCACCTGCGCGGGACCGAGGTGCCCTGGCGCTACCGGGCGCTGGCTGGCGGCCCGGCCCGCGAGCTGGCCCGGCTCGCCGAGGAGCTCGACGCGGCGATGATCGTCGTCGGCACCCGCGAGGCGGGGCTGCGCGGCTCACTGCGCGAGCTGGTCAACGGCTCCGTCGCCGCGCAGCTGGCCCACCGCCAGCACCGTCCGGTCGTCGTGGTACCGCTCGCGCCCTCCGCGGACGACGAGGACCCGTCGCCCGCATGAGCCCCACCGACCCGTCGGGCCGCGGCCCCCGTCGCGGACCGGCCGCTCACCTGCGCCCCTCCCGCCTCGGCCTGGTCCTGGTCGGCGGCACCGTCGGGACGGCCGCGCGCGAGGGGCTGACCCTGGCGCTCCCGCCGGTCGACGGCGTGCCCTGGACTGTGCTCGGCATCAACGTCCTCGGCGCCCTCCTGCTCGGCGTGCTGGTCGACTCGCTGGCCCGCCGCGGCACCGCGGCCCCACGGGCCCGCACCCTGCGGCTGCTGCTCGGGACGGGCGCCCTGGGCGGGTTCACCACCTACAGCGCGCTGGCCACCGCGACCGCAGGACTCGTCGGCGACGGGCGGGCCGTGACCGGCGTGGTGTACGCCCTGGGCACGCTGCTGCTCGGCGGGCTGGCCACCTGGACCGGCGTCGTGCTCGCCTCGCGCGGGCGCCGGCCCGCCGGCGGAGGGGCGGCGCGGTGACGCCGGCGCTGTTCCTCCTCGTCGCCCTCGCCGGCGGCCTCGGCGCCGCGGCCCGGTTCGCCCTCGACGGCCTCGTCTCCGCCCGCACCGACGGGTCGCTGCCCTGGGGCACGATCACGGTCAACCTCACCGGTTCCTTCGCCCTCGGTCTCGTCACCGGCCTGGCGGGCAGCCACCTGCTGCCCGACGACGTCACGACCGTCCTCGGCGCCGGCTTCCTGGGCGGCTACACCACCTTCTCCACCGCGAGCCTGGAGACCGTCCGGCTGCTGCAGGAGGGTCGCACCACGGCCGGCGTCCTCGTGGGGGCAGGGACGCTGGTGACGACGGTGGTCCTGGCCGGTCTCGGGCTGTGGCTGGGGTCGCTGGGCTGAGTGCGCGGCGCGGTTCCTGCGCCGACCGGTGCGGAACCACGGAAAGGGCCCGGCCGGCCGGTTTGGAACAATGTCCCTCATGACCGCCGACGAAGCCGGAGCAGTCCTGCCCGCCGGGCACACCGCATACACCCCCGGGGTCGACGACCTCGCCGACCTCGCGCGCCTGCTGCGCAGGCACGAGCAGGAGGCGCGCGGCTGGCCGGGCGCGGACAGCGAGACCGTCGCCGCGGAGGTCACCGGGCGGGGCGCGACCACCCACCTGCACGAGGCCGTGCGCGACCCCGACGGAGTGCTGCGCGCGTGGATCAACTGCCACGACCGGGCGGCCGGGCGCATCCTCGTCGGCGTCACCGTCGACCCGGACCTGCCCGACGCGCAGGCCGACCCGCTGGCCGCCTACGGCTTCGCCCGCGCCGAGGACCTGGGCCGCGAGGTGCTGGACCGGCGTGGCTTGGAGCGCACCCAGCTGGACTCCGGAGCCTTCGCCGACGACCACCGCCAGCAGCGCTGGCTGCGCACCGCCGGCTACCGGCACGTGCGCGACTGGTGGCAGATGGTCCGACCGGTCGACCGCGCCTCCGACCTGGAGCAGCCCCCGCTGCGCGAGGGCGTGGAGATCCACCGGGTGCGGCGCGACGAGGGAGTCGGCATGCCCGACGAGGCCGACCTGCACGCCGTCCACGACGTGCTGGAGCACTCCTTCGCCGACCACTTCAACTCCTACCGCGAGACCTTCGAGGAGTTCGTCGGCCGGCTGCGCGAGGACCCCGGCCACCGCTGGGACCACTGGTGGCTGGCGACGGTCGACGGGCAGCCCGCCGGAGCGCTGGTCGCGACCACGGTCACCACCCGCGTGGGCGACGACGGCGTGGCCCGGCCCGACTCCTCCTACGTCGAGTACATCGGCGTCCACCGCCGCGCCCGCGGACGCGGCGTGGCCAAGGCGCTGCTGCGCACGGTGATCGCCGACGCGGCCGCCCGTGGCCGTGGCTCCGTCGGGCTCGAGGTCGACGCGGACTCCCCGACCGGCGCCCACGGGCTCTACCTGTCGATGGGCTGGCGCACCCGCTACACCACCCAGTCCTGGCACCGGGCCCTGTCGGTCGCCGGATCGGCGCCGGTGGCGGGATAGCCTGCAGACGTGTACTTCACCGACCGCGGGATCGAGGAGCTGGCCTCGCGCCGGGGCGAGGAGGAGGTGACCCTCGACTGGCTGGCCGAGCAGCTGCGCACCTTCGTGGACCTGCACCCGGAGTTCGAGGTGCCGGTCGACCGGCTGGCCACCTGGCTCGCCCGCGAGGACGACGACGACGAGTGATGAGAGGGATGCCGTGAGCACCGAGGCGACGGGGACACCGACCGACATCGAATACACGCCGAGCGCCCGCTTCCAGGTCAACGAGGGGCCGCGGGACATCGGGCTGTGCTTCGTGGGGGACGGCTTCGTCGCCGGCTACGGCGACCCCAAGGCGTTGGGCTGGGTCAGCCGCGTCGTCGGGCGCACCGCGCTGGAGGAGGCCGACCTCACGTCCTACAACCTCGGGGTCCGGGGCAGCAGCTCGGCGGACGTGATGAACCGCTGGCGCTCCGAGTGCCCGCCCCGCTGGCAGGGACGCAGCGAGCGCCGGCTGGTCGTCGGCGTCGGCGCCGAGGACGTCCAGCAGGGCGTCACCACCGCCCGGTCCCGGCTCAACCTGGCCAACGTCCTCGACGAGGCGAGCTCCACGGGCGTCGGCACCTTCGTCGTCGGCCCGACCCCGACGCTCGACGCCGAGGTCAACGCCCGGCTCCAGGTGCTCTCCGAGGCGCAGTCCGACGTCTGCGCGCGCCGCGGGGTGACCTTCGTCGACTGCTTCACGCCGCTGCAGGGGCACGACCAGTGGCAGTCCGACCTCGCGGCCGGCGACGCCGTGCACCCCGGGCAGGCCGGCTACGGGCTGGTCGCCTGGCTGGTGCTCAACGGCGGCTGGCAGGAGTGGCTGCAGATCGGCAGCTGACCGGCGAGGCATCGACCGAACCGCTGCACTCGCACCGCTTCGGTCGGCGGTCGTCGCGCAGGACCGGTGGAACCGCTGCACTCGCACCGCTTCGGCGGCCGACTTCCCGGGCCGGTGGGCGCAGGCTCAGCCGTGCGCCGGCCCCTGGTCGGTCCCGCCGAGCGAGTCCACCCACCGCAGTGCCTCGGCATAGGTGTCGGCGTCCGCGTGGGCCGGCACGACCGGCGCGCGGCCGTCCGCGCGGGGGTAGGAGCCGAAGAACCGCACGTCTCGGCAGGTGCGCCGCAGCCCGGTGAGGGCCTCGCGCATCCGCGGCTCGGCGAGGTGGGCGTCGGCGTCGATCCAGAAGCAGTACTCCCCCAGGCCCTCCCCGGTCGGCCGGGACTCCAGCCGGCTGAGGTCGATGCCTCGGGTCGCGAACTGCTCGAGCAGCTCCAGCAGGGCGCCCGGGCGGTTCTGCCAGATGAGCGCGACCAGGGTGGTGCGGTCGCTGCCGGTGGGCGCCGGCGCCGCGACACCGCTGCGCAGCACCACGAAGCGGGTCACCGCCCCGTCCCGGTCGGCGATGTGGCGGGCGGCCGGCTCCAGGCCATACGCCTCGGCGGCGCCCGGGGAGGCGACGGCGGCGTCGTAGCGTCCCTCCGCGACGGCCAGCGCGGCGGCGGCGGTCGAGCTCTCCGGCACCTGGCGCGCGGCGGGAAGGTTCGCGCCGAGCCAGTCGCGCGTCTGGGCGAAGGCGTGCGGGTGCGAGGCGACGGTCCGCACCGGCTCGCCGGTCCGCCCGGGGCGCACCAGGAGCGAGAACTGCACCTCGACGAGCACCTCGCCGGCGATGCGCACCTCGCCGTCGGGGACCTGGAGCAGGGCCTGCAGGGTCGCCGGCACCGAGCCCTCCACGGAGTTCTCGAAGGGGACCACCGCGGCGTCGGCCTCTCCGGCGAGCAATGCCTCGACCGCCGCGGGCACGCTGGGCGCGGGACGCACGTCCGGCCCAGCGGCCTCGGGCCCATCACCGGCCGTCCGGACCGCCCCGGCGTCGGCCGCCCAGCGACGGGCCGCCTGCTCGGTGAAGGTCCCGGCCGGCCCCAGGTAGGCGATGCGCGTCACCCTGCGCACGATAGCCGCGACCGGCGGCCGGACGCCCGGGAGGTGCTCAGTAGGCGCCGTCCGCTCCGCCTCCCCCGAGGGCCCGGTCCAGCGTCGGGTAGGCGGCGGCGACCTGGTCGCGCATCTGCGCGTAGACCTCGTCGCCGCGCCGGTAGGGGTCGACCACGTCGAGGTCCTCCTGCCGCGCCGGGCGGCGCAGCCCGCGGTGGGTCGTCCCGATCTCGGCCAGCCGGGCGAACAGCTCTGCCGGGTCCTCCCCCGGGGGCAGCTCCTCCGCGTCGCCGACGCGGTCCAGGATGTGGGCCAGCTCGCGGAAGGTGAAGGTCCGCCGCATCGCCCGCGGATGCATCCGGGACACCTGCGACCGGTGGTCACGGGTCGCGGTCAGCACCAGCGCGGCCGAGCTGATCATCGGCTCCACCAGCCGGCGCGCCTCGAACCTCTCCGGGTCCCCGCCCATGCCGCGCAGCACCGCTGCCGCGCGCTCGTCCATCGGCGAGCCCACCAGCGCCATCGTCCCGGCCGAGCGCACGGGGACCGCCCCCGCGCCGTAGCGCCGGTCGAGGGAGCGCTGCAGCAGCCGCTCCATCAGCGGCGACCGGCACACGTTGCCCGTGCAGACCGTCAGGATCCCGATGTCGTCCACGCCGTCACCCTAATGGGGCAGTCGCTCGCGCACCTGCGCCACCAGCCGCTGACCGCGGGCGCCGGGAGCGCTCGAGCAGCACCTCGAGCCGGTCGTCGGCCAGCTGCTCGGCCAGTCCGTGCCCCCACTCCACGACCGTCACCGACTCCTCGATCGACTCGTCCAGGTCGAGGTCGTCGAGCTCGGCGGCGCCGCCGAGCCGGTAGGCGTCGACGTGCACGAGCGCCGGGCCACCGACGAGCGAGGGGTGCACGCGGGAGATGACGAAGGTCGGCGAGGTGATCGGGCCACGGACGCCGAGGCCCTCGGCCAGCCCCTGGGTCAGCGTGGTCTTGCCGGCGCCGAGGTCGCCGGTCAGCACGACCAGGTCGCCGGCGGCCAGCAGCTCCCCCAGGGTGCGCCCCAGCGCCCGGGTGTCGTCGGCGGCGGGCAGGACCCGGGTCACGGCCTCGCTCACGCGGCGCCGCCCACGTGCACCCTCGGCACCCGGGGACCGAAGCGGGTGACGATCTCGTAGGAGATCGTGCCGGCCGCGTCGGCCCAGTCCTGCGCGGTGGGCTCCCCGTCGTCGCCGGGACCGAAGATCACGACCTCGTCGCCCGCCGTCACCGGCAGGTCCCCGACGTCGACGACGAACTGGTCCATGCACACGCGCCCGGAGACGGTGAACCGCCGGCCGCCGACCTGCACCGGCCCAGCCCCGGAGGCGTGGCGCGGGATGCCGTCCGCGTAGCCCAGCGGCACGTCGACCACCGTGGTCTCGCGCGGGGTGACGTAGGTGTGGCCGTAGGACAGACCCTGCCCGGCGGGCACCCGCTTGGTGACCGCCACCCGTGCGGTCACCCGCATCGCCGGACGCAGCCCGAAGTCTTCCGCCGAGCCGATGTCGGGAACGGGCGAGAGGCCGTAGACGGCCAGGCCGGGACGGACCATGTCCCACGAGGCCGACGGGGTCGTCAGCGTGGCCGCGGAGTTGGCCATGTGCCGCACCTCGGGCCGCAGACCGGCCCGCTCGGCGACCGCCACCGCATCGGCGAAGGCGTCCTGCTGGGCGCGCACCGTCGGGTGCCGCGGCGCGTCGGCGTAGGCGAAGTGGGTGAACACCCCGCGCACCGCCACCGCGCCCTCGGCCTCGAGCCGTGCCGCGTGCCCGACCAGGTCGCCCCAGGCGGTCCGCGGGTCGCCGGCCTCCAGCGGCAGGCCGAAGGCGCCGTTGCGGCCGAGCCCGGTGTCGACCTTGAGCTGGACGGTCGCCGGGCGGCCCAGGTCGCGCGCGGCGGCGGCGAGCTCGTCGAGCAGCCAGGGGGCCGACACCGCGACCTCGACGTCCCGGGCCACGAGCGGTGCCACGTCCGTGCCCGGGGCGACCAGCCAGGTCAGCACCGGGGCGTCGACGCCGGCCTCGCGCAGGGCGAGCGCCTCCGAGGGCTGGGCCACGCCCAGCGCGCAGGCGCCGCCGGCCAGCGCCGCGCGGGCCGAGGGGACCAGCCCGTGACCGTAGGCGTCCGCCTTGACGACCGCCATCAGCTCGGTGCCGCCGACCAGCTCGCGCAGCGTCCGCACGTTGCCCGCGATCGCGTCGAGGTCCACCGTCGCCCGGGCGGGCCACAGGTCGAGGTATGCAGTCACCCGGCCATCACCTGCGCCAGCTGGCTCATCAGGCTGCCCTCCACCGGCGGCGCCGAGCCGTCGGCGAGGACGCCGGCGATGCGCTCGCCCAGCTCCTGGGTGGGGGCCCCCATGCCCTCGCCGGCGAGCGCGGGGATGTCGGCCAGGACGGCCGCGGTCGCCGCCTCGACCGCGGCGGCGGCCTCACCCTCGCCGAGGTGGCCGAGCATCATCGCCAGGGACAGGCAGGCGCCCGCCGGGTTGGCCCAGCCGCGGCCGGCGATGTCGGGGGCCGAGCCGTGGATCGGCTCGAACATGCTGGTGCCGCTGCCGGCGATGTTGAGGTTGCCGCTGGCGGCGACGCCGAGCCCGCCCTGGAGGACGGCGCCGAGGTCGGTCACGATGTCGCCGAAGAGGTTGTCGGTGACGACGACGTCGAAGCGCTCGGGGCTCACCGGCAGGTGCATGCACATCGCGTCGACGTGGACGTAGTCGGTCTCGACGTCCGGGTAGCGCTCTCCCACGCTCTCCATCACCGAGGTCCACAGCCGGCCCGCCTCGACCAGCACGTTGGTCTTGTGGCACAGGGTCAGCCGCCCGCGGCGCACGGAGGCGAGCCGGTAGGCGAAGTCGACGGCGCGCTCCACGGCATACCAGGTGTTGACCGACTCCTGGACGGCGACGTGGGCGGGGGTGCCGACGTGCACGCTGCTGCCCCGGGCCACGTAGGCGCCCTCGGTGTTCTCGCGGACGACCACGAGGTCGCAGCGCTCGGGGGTCAGCCCCGCGACCGGGGTCGGCACGCCGGCGTAGAGGCGGACCGGCCGCAGGTTGACGGCCTGCTCCATCGCCCGGCGGAGGGCCAGGATGATGCCGCGCTCCAGGACCCCCGGCGTCACCCGGGGCGAGCCGATCGCACCGAAGAGGATGGCGTCCTGGGCGCGCAGCCGCTCCACGACCTCGTCGGTGAGCAGCTCGCCGTGCTCGAGGTAGTGGTCGGCGCCGAGCGGCACCTCCGAGCGCTCCGTGGCGAAGCCGAAGCGGGACTCGGCGGCGTCGAGGACCGCGAGCGCGGCCGCGGTCACCTCCGGACCCACCCCGTCCCCGGGAAGGACGGCGATGGTGTGTCGGCGCATGGCGGGACCTCCTGACGTTGCGTCAACGCGCGGGCACTACAGTGTCTGCATTCTGTCGCACCCGCCACGGACGAGAGGAAGGGGTCGGAGGATGGCCGGACTGACGATGGCCGAGAAGCTCTGGGCGCAGCACGTCGTGCGCTCGGCGGAGGGTGAGCCCGACCTCCTCTACATCGACCTGCACCTGATCCACGAGGTGA
>QEUR01000030.1 GCA_003577095.1 Acidobacteriota bacterium | reverse complement strand
CACATCCCCGGTGCGGTCAAGCTGGACTGGCACACCGACCTCAACGACCCGCTGACCCGCGACTACGTCGACGGGGAGCGCTTCGCCCGGGTGATGGGCGAACGCGGCATCTCGCGGGACACCACCGTGGTGCTCTACGGCGACCGGTCCAACTGGTGGGCGTCCTACGCGCTGTGGGTGATGACGCTGTTCGGCCACGAGGACGTGCGCCTGCTCGACGGCGGCCGCGCCGCCTGGGAGGCCGAGGGGCGCGAGATGACGACCGAGGTCCCGCAGGTCGAGCCGGTCACCTACCCGGTGGTGGACCGCGACGACACGACGGCGCGCGCCTTCAAGGACGACGTGCTGGCCCACCTCGGCAGCCCGATGGTCGACGTGCGCAGCCCGGGTGAGTTCTCCGGGGAGCTGCTGCACATGCCCGACTACCCGCAGGAGGGCGCGATGCGCGGCGGGCACGTCCCCGGCGCCCTGAACGTGCCGTGGTCCCGCGCCGCCGCCGAGGACGGGCGGTTCCGCCCGCGCGAGGAGCTCGAGGCGATCTACCAGCAGGAGCAGGGGCTCGACCCGTCCGACGACGTCGTGGCCTACTGCCGCATCGGCGAGCGGTCCAGCCACACCTGGTTCGTCCTCACCCACCTGCTCGGCTTCGACAAGGTCCGCAACTACGACGGCAGCTGGACCGAGTGGGGCAACTCGGTCGGCGTGCCGGTGGAGCGCTGATGGCCGACCTGGGCACGGACCTGCCGGAGGCGATGGCCGAGCTGGCCGCCGACTTCCACGCGGTGGGGGAGAAGGACCGGCTGCAGCTGCTGCTCGAGCTGAGCCAGGAGCTGCCCGGTCTGCCCGAGCGCTACGCCGGCAGGCTGGACCAGATGGAGCGCGTGGACGAGTGCCAGTCGCCGCTGTTCCTGGCCGTCGAGGTCGACGACGACCCGGACCGCACCGTGCACCTGTTCTTCGACGCCCCGCCCGAGGCGCCCACCACGCGCGGCTTCGCCGGCATCCTGCACGAGAGCCTCGACGGCCTGCCCGCCGACGAGGTGCTCGCGGTGCCCGACGACGCGCCGTACCGCTTCGCCCTCGCGGACGCGGTGTCGCCGCTGCGGATGCGCGGCATGGTGGGGATGCTCGCCCGGATCAAGCGCCAGGTGCGGCTGCGCCGCCAGGCCGCGGACGCGGCGGCCGGGTCGTGAGCGACGACCCGGAGGAGGCCGTCGAGGTCGAGTGGACCGGTGGCGTCGACCCCGACCTGGACGACGAGCTCGCCGCCGAGGGCGAGGGCGAGGAGGACGGCCGGCTCGAGCGCGCGCTGCGCGCGGGGCTGGAGGACTACGAGCTCTCCGACGAGGACCTCGAGCTGGTGGAGACCGGCCAGCTGCCCGAGGACGAGGAGGACGAGGCAGAGCACCGTCCGGTCGTCGCGGTCGTGGGTCGCCCGAACGTCGGCAAGTCCAGCCTGGTCAACCGGATCCTGGGTCGTCGGGAGGCGGTCGTGCAGGACGTCCCGGGGGTGACCCGCGACCGGGTCGCCTACGACGCCGAGTGGTCCGGCCGGCGGTTCACGCTCGTGGACACCGGTGGGTGGGAGGTCGACGCGACCGGCATCCACCTGCGGGTCGCCGAGCAGGCGGAGGTCGCCGTCGAGCTGGCCGACGCGGTGCTCTTCGTCGTCGACGCCCTCGTGGGGGCGACGGACACCGACGAGCAGGTCGTCCGGCTGCTGCGCCGCTCCGGCAAGCCGGTGATCCTGATCGCCAACAAGGTCGACGACCAGCGGATGGAGGCCGACGCGGCGATGCTCTGGTCGCTGGGCCTGGGCCAGCCGTGGCCGGTCTCCGCCCTGCACGGCCGCGGCTCCGGCGACGCCCTGGACGCGCTGCTCGAGGTGCTTCCCGAGAGGACCACCGTGCCCGGGGCCTACCCGCGCGGCGGACCCCGCCGGGTCGCGCTGGTCGGGCGCCCCAACGTGGGCAAGTCCTCGCTGCTCAACCGGCTCGCGGGGGAGGACCGGGTCGTCGTCGACGACGTCGCGGGCACCACCCGGGACCCCGTCGACGAGCTCGTCGAGCTCGGGGGCAAGGTATGGCGTTTCGTGGACACCGCGGGCATCCGCCGGCGGGTGCACCAGACCCGGGGCGCGGACTTCTACGCCTCGCTGCGCACCCAGACCGCGCTGGAGAAGGCGGAGGTCGCGGTCGTGCTGATCGACGTCTCCGAGACGCTCACCGAGCAGGACGTGCGGGTGGTCCAGCAGGTGGTCGACGCCGGCCGCGCCCTGGTCCTGGCGTTCAACAAGTGGGACACCCTCGACGAGGAGCGCCAGCACTACCTGGAGCGGGAGATCGAGCGCGACCTGGCGCAGGTCGCCTGGGCGCCCCGCGTCAACATCTCCGCGACCACCGGGCGGCACGTGGCCAAGCTGGTGCCCGCCCTGGAGACCGCCCTGGCCAGCTGGGACCGCCGGGTGCCCACCTCACGGCTCAACGGCTTCCTCGGCGAGGTCGCCGCGGCCCACCCGCACCCGGTGCGGGGAGGCAAGCAGCCCCGGATCCTGTTCGCCACCCAGGCCGACACCCGGCCCCCGAAGTTCGTCATCTTCGCCTCCGGCTTCATCGAGGCCGGCTACCGCCGGTTCCTCGAGCGCCGGCTGCGCGAGGAGTTCGGTTTCCAGGGCTCCCCGGTGGAGATCTCGGTGCGCGTGCGGGAGCGGCGCTCGCGGCGCTGACGGGGCACCCGGAGACCTGCGCGGGCGATTCGGTCGACCGGTGCACCATGGGTTAAGGTGATCCTCGCCCTCACGGGCCTCGGGCTGTGGCGCAGCTTGGTAGCGCACTTGACTGGGGGTCAAGGGGTCGCAGGTTCAAATCCTGTCAGCCCGACCGAGGAAGGCCCCGGCCCGCACGCGCGGACCGGGGCCTTCGTCATACCCCGTCGGCGGCCGCCTCGATCTGCGCGATGTCGATCTTGGACTGCTGCAGCATCGCCTCGGTCGCGCGGGCGGCGCGCTCCCGGTCCGGGTCGGTGGTGAGCTCGTCCAGGCGGGCCGGGTAGACCTGCCAGGACAGCCCGAAGCGGTCCTTCAGCCAGCCGCACGGGCCGGGCTGGCCGCCGCCCTCGAGCAGGGCGTCCCAGACCCGGTCGGTCCCGGCCTGGTCGTCGGTGCGGACCACGATGGAGACGGCCTCGGTGAAGGTGAACTCCGGCCCGCCGTTGAGGGCCGTGAACGGCCGGCCGTCGAGCTCGAACTCGACGGTCATGGTGGAGCCGACCGGCTTGTCCGACGGGGTCGGGACGGGATACGTCGTGACCGCGACGATCCGGGACCCGGGGAAGACGGAGGTGTAGAAACGGGCGGCCTCCTCGGCCTGGTCGTCGAACCACAGGCAGGTGCCGATGGTGAGCATGGCTGCATCCTTTCCGAGCAGGGGCCCGCCTGGGTGCGGGCCGTCGGTGGTGGGACCGTCCGCGCGGCAGGAACTCATCGCCGCGGGCGCCTCCTACACTTGCCGGTATGTCCATGGGCACGGGGGAGGCTCCGCAGACCAGCCGGGACCGTACGGACCGACCGGTCAGCGCCCGCCTGCTCACCGTGCCCAACGTGCTCAGCCTCCTCCGCCTGCTGGCGCTGCCCCTCTACCTGTGGCTGCTCGTCGAGGGCGAGCTGGGCTGGGCCGGGCTGCTGCTCGTGCTGTCGGGCCTGACCGACTGGCTGGACGGCACGATCGCGCGCCGGTTCGGGCAGGTGAGCCGTCTGGGCCAGCTGCTCGACCCGATCGCCGACCGGCTCTACATCGCCACCACGCTGCTCAGCCTGGCCTGGTTCGGCATCGTGCCCTGGTGGCTGGTGGTGGTCCTCGTCGCCCGCGACGCCTTCATCCTGGCGATGGCACCGCTGGTGCGCCACCACCGGCTGCCGATCCCGCCCGTGCACTTCGTCGGCAAGGCGGCCACCTTCAACCTGCTCGGCGCCTTCCCGCTGCTGCTCTTCGGCCACCTGGACGGCTGGTGGCAGGTGCCGGCCCTGGCCCTGGGCTGGTCGATGGCCTGGTGGGGCACCGTCCTCTACTGGATCACCGGGTTCGTCTACGCCTGGCAGGTGCGCGCCATGGTGCGCCGGCGCCGGGAGCTGCAGGTATGAGGTTCCTCCGCCTCGGGCAGGCGCGCCGCGACCCCGACCCTGCCGCCTCGATGGCGCTGCTGGGGGAGGTGCTCGACCCGCCGATCGGCCCGGGCTACCACTCCGCGGCCCAGGCGCGCGTCGAGGCGGGGCTGCCCGCCTCGTCGGGCTACCGCACCTGGCTCCTCTTCGCCACCGCGGTGGTGCTGGGCATGCTCGTCACGGTCGCGGCCGTCACCCTCCGCGCGCCGGACCCGGTCGCGGCCGAGACCCGCCAGCAGCTCATCTCCCGGATCGAGGCGGCCCAGGACGTGGGTGACGCCACCAGCACCCGGATCGAGGAGCTGCGGGGGCAGATCCAGCAGATCGAGCAGGACCGGGCCAGGGCGGAGCAGGGCCCCGCGGCCGGGCGCGCCATCGCCTCCGCGGCCATGCAGGCCGGGGCGTCGGCGGTGACCGGGCCGGGCGTGGTGGTGGTCCTCGAGGACGCCACCGAGGCCGGCGAGGGGGCTCCGGGGCTCGACGGGACCCCCGAGCGGGTCAACGCGCGGGACGTCCAGCTCGTGGTCAACGGCCTGTGGAGCGCCGGCGCCGAGGCGGTCTCGGTGAACGGCCACCGGCTCACCAGCACGTCCGCGATACGCTTCGCGGGCGAGGCGATCATCGTCGACTTCCGCAGCCTGGCCCCGCCGTACGAGGTCCGTGCGATCGGCGACCCGGACCGTCTCGCCGCGGAGACGTCCTCGGGCGTCACCGGGGCCTACCTCGGCGAGCTGCGCAGCCAGCTGGGGATAACCTCACGGGTGGACGTGCGGGAGGACGTCACGATCTCCGCGGCCGAGCGGCTGACCACCCGCTACGGGCACGTGCTGGACGACACCACGGAGGAAGACCGACGATGATCCCCGTCCTGGGCCTGGTCCTGGGTGTCGTGCTCGGACTGGTCGTCAGCCCCGAGGTGCCGCTGTGGCTGCAGCCCTACCTGCCGATCGCGGTCATCGCGGCCCTCGACGCGGTCTTCGGCGCGGCGCGCGCCGCCCTCGAGGGGATCTTCAACGACCGCGTCTTCGTGATCTCCTTCCTGTCCAACGTGGTGGTGGCCGCGCTCATCGTCTTCCTCGGCAACCAGCTCGGGGTGGGCGCCCAGCTGTCGACCGGCGTGGTCGTGGTCCTCGGCCTGCGGATCTTCTCGAACGTCGCCGCCATCCGGCGCCACCTGCTGGGGGCCTGAGTGGCCGAGCAGCCCCGCGAGCAGCCGCGCAGGACCTGGCGCCCGTCCCTGGGGACCGGCCGTCCGCAGGGGCCCCAGCCCACGACCGCCCAGGCGCGTCGCCGGCTGCGTGCCCTCGTCGGTCAGCTGCGGCCGGCGCGGGGACAGCTGATCGCCGCCGCGCTGCTCGCCCTGCTCGGCGTCGCGCTGGTCGCCCAGGTGCGCAGCACCGACGAGGTCGGCCTGACCCAGCTGCGCCAGTCCGAGCTGGTCGCCCTCCTGGACGACGCGTCGGCGCGGGTGGACGCGCTGCAGGACGAGGTGCGCCAGCTCGAGGACGACAAGGAGCAGCTCCAGGGGCAGGAGGGCGACGAGGCCGCCGCGCGGGCCGCGCAGGAACGCCTCAACTCCTACTCGATCCTCGCCGGCACCGTGCCCGTCGAGGGCCCCGGCATCTCCGTCTACGTCAACGACCCCGCCGGAATGATGACCCAGACCATGCTGCTGGACGCCATCCAGGAGCTGCGCGACGCCGGCGCCGAGGCCATCCAGATCGGGAACCAGCGGGTCGTCGCCTCGAGCTACGTCGGGATGGACGAGGACGGCGCCGTGACCCTGGACGGCACCACGCTGGTGCCGCCCTACCGGATCATCGCGATCGGCGACTCGCACACCCTCGCCGGGGCGATGGCGATCCCCGGAGGCTTCTCCGACAGCCTCCGCGGCGCCGGAGGCGCCGTCCAGGTCGTGGAGTCCGAGTCGCTGGTCGTCGACGCGTTGCACGAGGCGGCCGAGCCTCGTTACGCTCAGCCGGTGCCCCCGACCACGGAACCGTGAGGACCGGACTAGGGTAAGGAGCACCCGACCACGGCCGGTCGCCCTCCAGGGCACCGTCCCTTCCTCCCAAGGAGAGCAGGAGAGCGATGAGCACCCTCGAGTACCCCGACGACCTGCGCTACACCACCGACCACGAGTGGGTCCGCGACCAGGGCGGTTCCGTGGTCCGCGTCGGCATCACGGCCTACGCCCAGGACGCCCTGGGCGACGTCGTCTACGTCTCGCTGCCCAGCGTCGGTGACACCGTCACCGCCGGCGACGCCGTCGGCGAGGTCGAGTCGACCAAGTCGGTCAGCGACATCTACGCGCCGGTCACCGGCGAGGTCACCGCCGTCAACGACGCGCTCGACGACACCCCCGAGCTGCTCAACACCGACAGCTATGGCGACGGCTGGATGTACGAGATCCGGGTCGAGGACGCCGGTGCGCTCGACGACATGCTGGACGCGGAGGGCTACCAGGCCAAGCTCGACTGAGGCGCACACTCCACTACAGTGGGGACCGGTGGCCGCGACCCGCGGCCCCGGTCCCTTCCGTCAACCGGACACCCTGCACCACCCCCGAGGAAGGTCACCCGTGAGCGACCGCGACCGCGAGCACCACGACTTCGGCACCGATCCGACCACCGCCCGGATCCCGCACGGCACGGACCTGCCCGCAGCCGAGTACACCTTCGACGACGAGGTGCCGCGGCTCTCGCCGGAGGACCAGCGCACCGTCGACGCGCTGCGCCCGGGGACCGCCCTGCTCATCGTGCTGCGCGGCCCCAACACCGGGGCCCGCTTCCTGCTGGACGCCGACGAGGTGAGCTCGGGCCGCCACCCCAGCAGCGACATCTTCCTCGACGACGTCACCGTCTCCCGCCGGCACGCCGTCTTCGCCCGCCAGGGCGAGGGCTACCTGGTCCGCGACGTCGGCTCCCTCAACGGGACCTACGTCAACCGGGAGCGGATCGACGAGGCCGAGCTGCACCAGGGCGACGAGGTGCAGATCGGCAAGTTCCGGCTCGTCTACTACCTCGGCCGCCCGTGACCTCGGCAGCACGGGCCGAGGAAGGAAGCGTCGAGGGCATCTCGATCGGCGCCGTGCTGCGCACCCTGCAGCCGGACTTCCCCGACCTGACCGACTCCAAGATCCGGTATCTGGAGACCGAGGGCCTGATCAGCCCGGAGCGCCGCTCCTCCGGCTACCGCATCTTCGCCGAGTCCGACATCGCCCGGCTGCGGTTCATCCTCACCGCCCAGCGCGACCGGTTCTGGCCGCTGAAGGTCATCAAGGAGGCCCTGGACCGGCTCGACCGCGGCCTGGACGTCCCCGGCCTCGACACCACCGGTCCCGACCCGGACGGCGCCGACGAGACCGCCGACGCCGCCGGCGCCGTGGTCACCGACCTGAGCGCCGCCGCCCTGCGCCGCCGCCGAGCCATCCGCCTCAAGCCCTCCGAGCTGCGCGAGCGCACCGGGCTGGACCGGGCCGCCTACGCCCAGCTCAAGGCCTTCGGGCTGCTGCGCACGGACGCCTCCGGCCGCCACCACGCCGACGACCTCGACGTGGCGACGGCAGCGGCCTGCCTGGCCCGGCACGGGCTCGAGGCCCGGCACCTGCGCTCCTTCCGGATCGGCGCCGACCGCGAGCTGGGCCTGGCCCAGCAGATCCTGGAGCCGATGCGCCGCCGCCGCGCACGGGGCGCCGCATGCCCCGACCCCGACGACCTCGAGGCCGAGCTGCTCTCCACGATGCTCGCCCTGCACGTCGCCCTGGTGCGCTCCGGGCTCTCCCGCGGCCACTGACCGGCAGCCCGCCGGCGGGCGGGGTACCGTTGAGGGGTGAGAGAGCTCGACGTCCTCGGCGTCCGGGTAGAGATGCCGACCAACAGCCCCATCGTGCTGCTCCGCGAGCGCGAGGGCCAGCGCTACGTGCCGATCTGGATCGGCGCCCCGGAGGCCACGGCGATCGCCTACGCCCAGCAGGGGGTCGCCGCCCCGCGGCCGCTCACCCACGACCTGATGGTCACCCTCGTCCAAGAGCTGGGCCACCGGCTGACGGCGGTCCACATCACCGAGCTGCGCGACAACACCTTCTTCGCCGAGCTCCACATCGACGAGGACACCGTCATCTCCGCGCGTCCGAGCGACGCGATCGCCCTGGCGCTGCGGGCCGCGACGCCGATCTTCGCCAGCGAGGAGCTGCTCGACGAGGTCGGGATCACCATGGCGGTCGAGGAGGAGGACGAGGTGGAGCGCTTCCGCGAGTTCCTCGACACCGTCTCCGCCGAGGACTTCGAGGGCCCTGGCGAGGAGCCCGGTCCGGGAGGGGGCGGCTGACCGTGGACGAGACGTCCGCGGCGCGTCGGTCGTTGACCACGGAGCGCGGGCGACATACCGTCAGAGCAGTGCACCCGGTGCACTTCAGTCACACACGTCACATCCGTGAGGAGGACCGGTGAGCGCAGGCGCTGACGCCCCCGGCAGGCAGGCAGGACCCGAGCGGGACGCCCGACCGTCGCAGGGGGTCCTCTTCACGCAGGACACGCCCGCGATGGACGAGACCATCGGATACCGCGGCCCGACCGCCTGCGGCGCCGCGGGTGTGACCTACCGGCAGCTGGACTACTGGGCCCGCACCGGCCTGCTCGAGCCGTCGGTGCGCAACCCGAGCGGGTCCGGCACGCAGCGGCTCTACTCCTTCCGCGACATCCTCGTGCTGAAGATCATCAAGCGGCTGCTCGACACCGGCGTGTCGCTCCAGCAGATCCGGGTCGCCGTGGGCGCGCTGCGGGAGCGGGGCGTGGAGGACCTCGCCGGCATCACCCTGATGAGCGACGGCGCGAGCGTCTACGAGTGCACCAGCGACGACGAGGTCATCGACCTGGTCCGCGGGGGACAGGGCGTCTTCGGCATCGCGGTCGGCAGCGTGTGGCGCGAGGTGGAGGGCACCCTGGCCGAGCTGCCTGGCGAGCGGGCCGACGCGGGGGTGCCCGAGCACCCCGGCGACGAGCTCTCCGCGCGGCGTCGCGCCCGCCGCACCTCCTGACGCACGCTCCGGGCCTCCGCGCCGGCCGGACCTGCTAGATTTGGGGTTGCCGACGAGGCCGTGTGGGAGAGACCTCACCGGACCCGGTGAGGCGCCGAAGGGGCATACTCCCCGACAAGCTCTCAGGCGCCAGGGACCGCGCGGATCAGGCAACTCTGGAAGGGCATCTCTAGGACATCGCCCGGCAGAGGGGGAGGGCAGCATGCCCCCGCCACGAGGAGCCTCATGAGCACGACCCCCACGCCGACCTCCCAGCCCGTCCTGTCCGACTTCACCAGCCGGCACGTCGGCCCCCGCGACTCCGATATCGAGCGCATGCTGCAGACCGTCGGCTACGACAGCCTCGAGGCCCTCGTCGACGCGGCAGTCCCCGCGGACATCCGCACCGAGCGGCCCCTCGACATCGCGGCCGCCCCGAGCGAGCAGGCGGTCATCGCCGAGCTGCGCGAGCTGGCCTCCCGCAACAGAGTGCTCACCTCGATGATCGGGCTCGGCTACTACGGCACCCAGGTGCCGCCGGTGGTCAGGCGTAACATCCTGGAGAACCCCGCCTGGTACACCGCCTACACCCCCTACCAGCCGGAGATCTCCCAGGGGCGGCTCGAGGCGCTGCTGAACTTCCAGACGATGGTCGCCGACCTCACCGGCCTCGACATCGCCAACGCCTCCCTGCTGGACGAGAGCACCGCGGCCGCGGAGGCGATGGCGCTCATGCGGCGCAACAGCAAGGTCTCCCAGGACGCCGTGCTCGTCGTCGACCAGCACCTGCTGCCGCAGACCCTCGGCGTGGTGACCACCCGCGCCACCCCGCTCGGCATCGAGGTCGTCACCGCCGACCTGGAGCAGGTGACCGACGCGGCCGGCCTGCGCGCGGCGGCCGGCGACCGCGACGTCTTCGGCGTCATCGTGCAGTACCCCGGCGCCGACGGCCTGGTCCGCGACTTCGGGACGCTCGCCGACGCGGCCCACGAGACGGGCGCGCTGCTGACCGCGGCGGCCGACCTGCTCGCGCTGACCCTGATCGCGCCGCCCGGCGCCTGGGGCGCCGACGTGGCGGTGGGCACCACCCAGCGCTTCGGCGTGCCGATGGGCTACGGCGGCCCGCACGCCGGCTACATCAGCATCCGCAAGGGCCTCGAGCGCACCCTGCCCGGGCGGCTCGTCGGCGTCAGCAAGGACCAGGACGGGGCGCCCGCCTACCGCCTGGCGCTGCAGACGCGCGAGCAGCACATCCGTCGCGAGAAGGCGACCTCCAACATCACCACCGCCCAGGTGCTCCTCGCCGTGATGGCCGGCATGTATGCCGTGTGGCACGGCCCCGACGGCCTGCGCCGGATCGCGCTGGAGACGCACGCCAAGGCCCGCGCGCTCGCCGACGCGCTCACCGGCGGCGGCCTGGAGCTGGCCGGCGAGCACTGGTTCGACACGCTCCGGGTGAAGACCCCCGGCAGGGCGGCCGAGGTCGTCGCGGCCGCTCTCGAGCGCGGGATCAACCTGTGGCAGGTCGATGACGGCACCGTGCAGCTGTCCACCGACGAGCTCACCACGCTCGCGGACCTGCAGGCCGTCGCCGAGGCCTTCGGCGTGCCGGCGCCCGAGGAGGTGCCGGCGGTCGAGGCGCCCGGGCTCGGGGGCCTGGCCCGCACCGACGACCAGCCCTACCTCACCCACCCGGTGTTCAACACCTACCGCAGCGAGACCGCGATGCTGCGCTACATCCGCAGCCTGGCCGACAAGGACTTCGCGCTCGACCGCGGCATGATCCCGCTGGGCTCGTGCACGATGAAGCTGAACTCCACCACCGAGATGGAGCCGATCACCTGGCCGGAGTTCGGTGCCCTGCACCCGTTCGCCCCCAAGGACCAGGCCGAGGGCTCGCTGGCCCTCATCGAGCAGCTGGCCGGGTGGCTGTGCGAGATCACCGGCTACGACGAGGTCTCCCTCCAGCCCAACTCCGGCGCCAACGGCGAGTTCGCCGGCCTGCTGGCGATCCGGCGCTACCACGAGGCCAACGGCCAGGGGCAGCGCACCGTCTGCCTCATCCCCTCCAGCGCGCACGGCACCAACGCCGCGAGCGCGGTGATGGCCGGCCTGAGGGTGGTCGTGGTCAGGAGCACCTCCAACGGCGAGATCGACATGGACGACCTGCGCGACAAGGTCGAGGAGCACCGCGACGACCTGGCCGCGATCATGATCACCTACCCCTCGACCCACGGCGTGTACGAGGCGCAGGTCACCGAGCTGTGCCAGCTGGTGCACGACGCCGGCGGCCAGGTCTACCTGGACGGCGCCAACCTCAACGCGCTGATGGGCATCGCCAAGCCCGGCAAGTTCGGCGCCGACGTCTCGCACCTGAACCTGCACAAGACCTTCACCATCCCGCACGGCGGTGGCGGCCCCGGGGTGGGTCCGATCGGCGTGCGCTCGCACCTGGCCCCCTACCTGCCCGACCACCCGGTCGTCGCCGGCGCGGGGCCGGAGACCAGCCCCGGGGCGGTCGCCGGCGCCCCCTACGGCTCGGCGAGCATCCTGCCGATCCCGTGGGCCTACATCCGGCTGGTCGGCGGCGCGGGGCTGCAGCGCTCCTCGCAGGTGGCCGTGCTGAACGCCAACTACATCGCCAAGCGGCTCGACGACTACTTCCCGGTGCTCTACACCGGCGCCAACGGCCTGGTGGCGCACGAGTGCATCCTGGACCTGCGCGGCCTGACCAAGGACACCGGCGTGACCGTCGACGACGTGGCCAAGCGGCTCATCGACTACGGCTTCCACGCCCCGACCATGTCCTTCCCGGTGGCCGGCACGCTCATGGTGGAGCCCACCGAGAGCGAGGACCTCGGCGAGCTCGACCGCTTCATCGAGGCGATGATCGCCATCCGCGCCGAGATGGACGAGGCCGCGGGCGCCGTCGAGGACAGCGTGCTGCGCAACGCGCCCCACACGGCGCTGTCGATCGCGGGGGAGTGGGACCACCCCTACGACCGGATGCGCGCCGTCTACCCGCCCGGGGTCGACCCGGCGCGCAAGTACTGGGCCCCGGTGCGCCGCATCGACGGCGTCTACGGCGACCGCAACCTGGTCACCAGCTGCCCCGACCCGGAGCCGGCCCAGGGCTGACCGACCACAAGCACCACGCAGGGCCCCCGCCGGGTCCGGCCGCCATGGCCGGCCCGCCGGGGGCCCTCGGGGCTGCACACCCTTCCACGACCGCGCCGGTTGTGTTTGGATCGGGCCATGGGCCAAGAGGTCAGCCACAAGGATTTCACCAGGGAGCACCGCCTCGCCTTCCGGGAGAAGGTGCTGCAGGACCTCGACGTGTTCGAACGCATGCTCGAAGGCAGTCGCTTCGACTTCACCCGGCCGCAGATGGGCCTGGAGATCGAGCTCAACCTCGTGGAGCTGGACACGCTGGGGCCGGCGATGATCAACAGCCAGGTCCTGGACGACATCGACGAGGACGACTTCCAGACCGAGGTCGGCCGCTACAACATCGAGATGAACGTGCCGCCCCGGCCGATGGCGGGGGACCAGGCGGTGCGGGTCGAGCGCTGGCTGTCCTCCTCGCTGCGGCGCGCCGGGGACGCCGCCCGGGGGCACGGCGCACGGGTCGCCTCGGTCGGGATCGTCCCCACCCTGCGGGCGGAGGTCTTCGAGGAGCCGTGGCTCTCCGAGGGCGTCCGCTACCAGGCGCTCGAGGACGCCCTGCTGCGCGAGCGCGGCGAGGGCTTCGAGCTGGACATCGAGGGCCCGACGGGGGAGCGCGTCTGCAGCTACCACGACGGCATCGGACCGCTGTCCGGCTGCACCTCCGTCCAGCTGCACCAGCAGGTGACGCCCCAGGACTTCCCGGTCTACTGGAACGCCGCCACCATCATCTCCAGCCTGCAGGTGGCGATGGGCGCCAACTCGCCCTACCTCTTCGGCCGGCGGCTGTGGGCCGAGACGCGCATCCCGCTGTTCACCCAGATGGTCGACACCCGGTCGGTGGAGCTGAAGTACCAGGGCGTGCGTCCCCGCGCCTACTTCGGCCGGCACTGGATCACCTCGATCTTCGACCTGTTCGAGGAGAACGTCCGGTCCTTCCCGGCCCTGCTGCCCGAGGTGTCGGCCGAGGACTCGGGGGCGATGCTGGAGTCCGGCGCCGTGCCCAGCCTGTCCGACCTGAAGCTGCACAACGGCACGGTGTGGCGGTGGAACCGGCCGATCTACGACACCAGCCAGGGAGTCCCGCACCTGCGCGTGGAGAACCGCGTGCTGCCCGCCGGCCCGAGCGTGGCGGACATGGTGGCCAACGCCTGCTTCTACTACGGGCTGCTGGAGGCGGTCGCCTCCAGCGGGCGCCCGATCTGGACCAAGATGTCCTTCGGCACCGCCGTGGAGAACTTCGACGACGCGGCCCGGCACGGCATCTCCAGCGTGCACACCTGGCCCGGCCTGGGCCGGATACCGGTGGTCGACCTCGTGGCCGACCACCTGCTCGACGTGGCCGACGACGGGCTGGCCGCGCTCGGCCTGCGCCGGGAGGTGCGCAGCCACTTCCTGTCGATCATCGAGGGGCGGTGCCGGACGCGGACCAACGGCGCGAGCTGGCAGGTCGCGGCGACCGAGGCCTTCGAGGCCGCGGGGCACGGGCGCGAGGCCGCGCTGCGGGAGATGTTCCGCCTCTACCTCGACCAATGCGAGGACAACCAGCCGGTCCACACCTGGGCGGTGCCGGAGGTCGACCCGGTGCGGTCCTCCGAGGAGCCGACGGACGACCAGCACGTCGCCTGAGCGCCGGCCCGGCCCGGGCCCCCTCAGCGCCGCCGGTTCCAGGCCTCCACGACGGTGTCCTCGTGGTGGTGACCGAGGACCCCGACCGAGCCCACCTCGAAGGTGAGGTGCCGGCCGAAGCGGGGAGCCTGCCGCAGGTAGACCGCGGTCAGCACGCGCAGCGCGTGGCCGTGGCCGACGAGGCACACGTTGCCCTCGAAGAGCATCGGCCAGATCCGGTCGAGCACGCGGCTGCCCCGCGCCGACACCTCCTCGACCGTCTCGCCGGCCGTCTCCCCGGGCACCACCCCGTGCTCGAAGACGGTCCAGTGGTAGCCCAGCTCGGCCCGGATCTCGGCGGTCGACCGGCCCTCGTAGCCCCCGTAGTCCCACTCCACCAGGTCCGGGTCGAGCTCGTCGACGTGCAGACCCGCGAGCTCGGCGGTGCGACGCGCCCGCAGGAGCGGGGAGCAGCGCACGTGGACGAACTCCATACCGTCCAGGGCGCGGACGATGTCGCGCGCCGCCTCCTCGCCCTCCGGCAGCAGCGGGAGGTCGGTCAGGCCGGTGTGCCGGCCGGTGCGCGACCACTCGGTCTCGCCGTGCCGGACCAGCACGAGTCGTCCCTCCGGGATCGCCGGACCGGCGAGGGGCGGGCGTCCCGGGGACGCGGCGCCGTCGGTCTCGCTCATGACTGGCACACTACGGGCATGGCGAGCGACGCGACCAGGGCAGTGACCATCGAGCGCACCGGGCCGGGCCGTTTCGTGGCGACCAACGTGCGCGGCGGCACGGTCCCGATCGGCTCGGGGGACTCGTCGGAGTTCAGCCCGGTCGAGCTGCTGCTGGCCGCGGTCGCGGGCTGCTCCGGCATCGACGTGGAGGCCCTGACCTCGCGGCTGGCGGAGCCGGAGGGGTTCACGATGACGGCGAGCGCGGACAAGCTGCGTGACGAGCAGGGCAACCACCTGGGCCCGGTGAGCGTCTCGGTGTCGGTGACCTTCCCCGACGGTGCGGACGGCGACGCCGCGCGCGGGCGCCTGCCCGAGGCGGTCGCCATGTCGCGGGACCGGCTGTGCACCGTCTCGCGCACGGTGCTGCTGCCCACGCCCGTCTCCTACGAGGTGCTCTGAGCCTGCGCCCCGTCGTGGACCGGCACCTCGCCGCTGCCCCCGGAGGGCCCGGCCTGCTCCTCGGCCGCCAGCGGTGCCGTGTGCAGGTCGCCCGTCCCGCGCAGCTGCTCCAGGACCGCGTGCGCTCCCCGCACGCCGGTGAGCGCGCCCGGGTGGATGGGCTGGCCGGTGCGCAGCACCGAGATCCGTCCGCGTGGCTCCAGCACGGCGACGGCCACCTGCGAGAGGTGGCTGACGCCGGCCTGGCGCAGCGCGCTCCACAGCACTGGGGACCGGCAGCCGGCGCACCACCCGGAAGAGCAGCTCCAGCGCGGCCAGCGTGCCCAGCGCGATGAGACCGCCGCTGAGCGTCGGCATGTGCCCCAGCGTCGCGCGGCCGACGACGGCGCCCAGCACCGTCGCCACCGCGAGGTCGACGCTGCGCGGGCTGGAGTAGAGCCGCTACCCCCACAGCCGCAGCAGGCCCCCGAAGGCCAAGTAGAGGGTGACCGTGCTCACCACGACGGCCACGGCGCCGCCGCGCGTGATCCCGAGGTAGTGGGAGAGGTCGAGGTCCATGACGCCCCATGATGGCACCGGCGGGCTGCGCCGCACGCTCGGGCTCGGCGGCGCCGTGACGGTGGGCCTTGGCGCGATGGTCGGCGCCGGGGTCTTCGTGGTGTGGGCGCCGGTCGCCTCCGCCGCCGGAGGCTGGGTGCTGCTCTCGCTGGCGCTCGCCGCGCTCGTGGCCACCTGCAACGCGCTGTCCTCTGCCGCGCTGGCCGCCCGCCACCCCGAGGCGGGCGGGACCTACGTCTACGGGCGGGAGCGGCTCGGACCGGTGTGGGGCTACCTCGCCGGGTGGTGCTTCGTGGTGGGCAAGACGGCCTCGTGCGCGGCGATGGCGATGACGGTGGGCGCCTACCTGGTCCCCGGCGCCGAACGGGTGGCCGCCGTCCTGGCCGTCGTCCTGGTCACCGGTCTCAACCTCGCCGGCGTCCGCCGCTCCGTCGCGGCCTCCGGGGTCATCGTCGCCGTCGTGCTGTGCGCGCTGGCGGGCGTCGCGGTCGCGGCGCTGCTGCCGGGCCCGTCCGGGGCCCCGGCCTGGGACCCGGGGCGGGTGGTCGGCGGCCCGGTGGACGCGCCCGGGGTGCTGCAGGCCGCCGGGCTGATCTTCTTCGCCTTCGCCGGCTACGCGCGGGTGGCGACCCTGGGGGAGGAGGTGCGCGACCCCGCCAGGGTGATCCCGCGCGCCGTCGTGCTGTCGCTGCTCAGCGTGCTCGCGCTCTACCTGGCCGTGGGCACCCTGGTGCTCGGTGTCCTCGGGCCGGCCGGGACGGCCGGGCTCCCGGACCCGCTGGCCCAGGTGGCCGCGCTGGTCTGGCCGGCCGGATGGGCCTGGGTGGTGCGCGCCGCCGCCGGGCTGGCCGCGGCGGGGGCGCTGCTCAACCTGCTCCTGGGCGTCTCGCGCACGGCCCTGGCGATGGCCAGGGACGGCTACCTGCCGCGCCGGCTCGCCGGCGTCTCCCGGGCCGGCGTGCCGCGCGCCGCAGAGGTCGCGGTCGGCCTCCTGGTCCTCTTCGTCGTCCTGCTCGCCGACCTCCGCGGGGCGATCGGCTTCTCCAGCTTCGGGGTGCTCCTCTACTACGCGGTCGCCAACGCCGCCGCGTGGACGCTGCGCCGGGAGTGGGCGCCGGGGGCCGTCGTGCCCGTGGTGGGGCTGGCCGGCTGCCTCGTGCTGGCGGTCAGCCTGCCGCTGCCATCGGTGCTCGGCGGCGCCGCCGTGGTCCTCCTCGGACTGCTGGCGCTCGCCGTCCGTCGACAGGGGCCAAAACCGGTGGCGGGCTGACGGCCGACGGGCGCAGACTGGCGGCATGGCGCAGCAGACGACCGACCCGACCGCAGCGGGCACCGCATACCGCTGGACGCCCCTCACCGAGGGCGGCGTGACCGCGTGGGCCGACCTGGTCAACCACCTCGCGGAGGTGGACGGGACCGAGGAGTTCTACCGGGAGGAGGACCTGCGCGAGGAGCTCGGCTCCAGCGGGTTCGACCCGGCGCAGGACTCGCTGGCCGTCTGGGACGGCGAGGAGATGGTGGGCTACGTCCAGGTGACGGTCCCCACCACGCCGGACAACGAGGGCCACGGACGCGGCTACGTCGCCGGGGGCGTGCGCGAGAGCCACCGGGGCCGGGGCGTCGGCCGGGAGCTGATGGACCGGATGGAGCCGCGCGCCGAGCAGCTGGTCGCCGAGCGGCACCCCGGCCGGGACGCCTACCTGCGCGCCGGGGGAGGCCTGGAGGGGTCCTCCGCCTCGCGGATGCTGGCCAGTCGCGGCTACCGGGTCGTGCGCTACTACGACGAGCTGTCCCGACCGCTGCGCGGCCGCACCGACGTCCCCGCGCCCGACGGGGTGGAGCTCGTCCCGCCCACGGCCGCGCACGAGGCGGCCGTCCTCGCCGCCCACAACGACGCCTTCCGCGACCACTGGGGCTCCGGTCCGCTGTCGCCGGAGACCTGGCACGACAGCTGGACCGGCCGCTCCGCCCGGCCGGACGTCTCGACGCTCGCGGTCTCGCCGGAGGGAGAGGTGCTGGCCTACGTGCTGTGCTCGGAGTGGGTCGACCGCCAGCTCTTCGTCGACCTCGTCGGCACCGTCCGCGCCGCCCGGGGACGCGGCCTGGCGAGGGCGGCGCTGCTGCGCACCATCGACGTCGCCGGCCGCTCCGGCGCCTACGACGTGGTCGAGCTCGGCGTGGACTCCGAGAACCCGTCGGGGGCGACCCGCCTGTACGAGAGCATCGGCTTCGTCGCCAAGCTCCGGGTGATGGCGATGCAGCGGGACCTCTAGGCTCGGGGGTGTGACGCCAGAGACGACCCCGCACCGCGCCCTGCACACCACGACCGTCGGGGAGCAGGGACCGGTCGTCGTCTTCCTGCACGGCCTCTTCGGCCGCGGCCGCAACTTCGGCGCGACGGTGCGCGCCATGCAGCCGCACGTGCGCGCCCTGCTCGTCGACCTGCCCAACCACGGCGGCTCGCCCTGGACCGACCGGGTCGACTACGCCCAGATGGCCGGCGCCGTCGCCGACCTGCTGCGCGGCGGGGTCGCCGCCGACGGCCCCGTGCACGTCGTGGGGCACTCGATGGGGGGGAAGACCGCGATGGCCCTCGCGCTCGCCGAGCCCGACCTGGTCGACCATCTCGTGGTCGTCGACGTCAGTCCGGCGGGCTCGGGCGGGGGAGCGGAGTTCGAGCACCTCCTCGGCGCCCTGTCGCGGATCGACCTGACCACCGTCGACAGCCTCGGCGACGCCGACCGGCAGCTGGCCCGCGAGGTGCCGCAGCCCTCGCTGCGCGGCTTCCTGCTGCAGAACCTGCGTCGGGACGGCTCCGGCCGGCTCGCCTGGCAGGCCAACCTGGACGTGCTGCGCCGCGACCTGCCGGTGGTGACCGGCGACGTCCCGCACGCCGACGGGGCGCGCTTCGACGGCCCCGTGCTGTGGGTCGCCGGGGAGGAGTCCGACTACATCACCGACGCCGACGAGCCGCTCATGCGCCGCTTCTTCCCGCAGACCCGGAGGGTGACGGTCAAGGACGCCAACCACTGGGTCCACTCCCGGCAGCCCGAGGTCTTCGCCCGCGTCGTGCTGCACTTCCTCGACGCGGGCTGACCCGGTCGGCATACAGTGTCGGGATGGCCCGCTTCGTGGACATCCACCCCCAGGACCCGCAGCCGCGCCTGGTCGGCCAGGTCGTCGCGGCGCTGCGCGACGGCGGCCTGGTGGCCTTCCCCACCGACGCCTGCTACACGCTCGGCGCGCGGCTGGGGGACCCGCACGCCAAGCAGCGCATCCTGGACGCGCGGCAGCTGGACGACCGCCACCACTTCACCCTGATGTGCGCCGACTTCGCC
>QEUR01000029.1 GCA_003577095.1 Acidobacteriota bacterium | reverse complement strand
CGCGCACGCCAGGATCTACGCCGACCGACCGCGGGCCTGGGACGGCCGTTGGCACCTGGTCGTCGTGGACGGCGACGGCGACCGTCGTCGTCGCGACCGCGTGGCCGCCTCGCTCGGCTACCTCGGCTACGCCCGGCTGGGGGGGGCGACGTGGGTCAGCCCCTGGGCGAGCGACGAGCTCGGCCCCTCCCTGTCCGCGCACGGCGCCTCCTGGAGCGGCTGGACCGCCTCCCCGCACCACGACCCCGCGGCGCTGACCGCGCGCCTGTGGGACCTGGACGGGCTGGCCACCGCCTACCGCCGCTTCGCCGCGCGGCTGCCCGACCCCGACTCGGTGGCGGCCCTTGACCCGGCCGCCGCCTACCCCGTCCGCACCGCCCTGGTGCACGAGTGGCGCAAGTTCCTCTTCCACGACCCGGGGCTGCCGGTCGAGGTGCTGCCGGCCGACTGGCCGGGCCAGCCGGTCCGCGAGCGCTTCCTGCAGGTCGCCGAGGCGCTCCGTCCGGCGGCCGCCGCCTTCGTCGCGCAGGCGCTGGGCGAGGAAGACCGCGTCCCCGCCCCGGACGTCGGACCGGCGACGTAGATTGGCCTGCATGGACGACCAGACCTCCCCCGTGCTCGTCGCACGTGCCGACGGCGTGGCGACCGTGACCTTCTCCCGCCCGGAGGCGATGAACTCCCTGGACGTGGCGACCAAGGAGGCGCTGCTCGCGGCGCTGCGCGACGTCGCGGCGGACGACGCGGTCCGCTGCGTCGTGCTGACGGGGACCGGCCGCGCCTTCACGGTGGGGCAGGACCTCAAGGAGCACGTCCGGCTGCTGGGTGAGGACCCCGAGCAGCTGTGGACCACCGTGTCCCGCCACTACAACCCGGTGGTCGAGCTCATTGCCACCATGGACAAGCCGGTCGTGGCCTCGGTCAACGGGGTCGCGGCCGGCGCCGGAGCCGCCTTCGCCTTCGCCGCGGACCTGCGCTACGTGGCCGCCTCGGCCGGCTTCAACCTCGCCTTCACCGGGATCGCGCTGTCCTGCGACTCCGGGACCTCCTGGTCGCTGCCGCGCCTGGTGGGGCCCGGCCGCGCCAAGGAGCTGCTCTACTTCCCCCGGACGGTCCCGGCCCAGGAGGCCCTCGAGCTGGGGCTGGCGACCGAGGTGGTGGCGGACGAGGAGCTCGCCGACCGGGTCGCGGAGGTGGCCCGCACCCTCGCCTCGGGCCCGACGCGGGCCTACGGCGCGGTGCGGCGCGCGGTCGCCTTCTCCTCCTCGCACAGCCTGGCCGACGCCCTCGCCTTCGAGGACGAGATGATGACGCGCACCGGGCTGAGCGAGGACCACCGCACGGCCGTGCAGGCCTTCCTCGCCAAGGAACGGCCGAGCTTCACCGGCCGGTGACCGGTCACGGCGGGTTGTCCCGCGGCGGGACGAACATGAACAGCTCCCAGCCCCACCAGACCTGCCAGCCGAGGAAGACGACCGCCAGCGCGGCCGTGCGCACCACGAGGAGCCAGCGCGGCGAGCCGGCCGCCCGGGGGTCGTCCCGGTCCCAGCCGCCGCCGATCATCACCACGAAGAGCGGGAAGAGCAGCATCAGGTAGCGGTAGATGCTGGTCCACGGGTCGAGGGCGGCGAACAGGTACAGCACGTATCCCAGGCACCAGGTCCGCAGCTCCGGCCCCAGTCCGCGCGCCCACGGCCCGGCGACGGCCACCACGAGCAGCAGCAGGCCCGCGGCGAGCAGCACGAGGCCGGCGGTGTCGCCGAAGAGCCACTGGACCCGCTCGAGCGTGGGCCGGAAGGGCGTCACCGGCTCGCCCGAGCGCCAGGCCGACATGGTCTGCGTGTAGGCGCCCGGGACACCGGTGCGCAGCCAGGCGATCGTCGGCCAGACCAGACCCGCCAGGCCGCAGCCGAGCAGGGAGCCGGCCATCGCGGCGTACTCGCGCCAGGACACCGGTTCCTCGTGCCGTCGCCGCCACCGCACCACGACGGCCACGAGGGCGACCAGGCCCAGCGGCAGCCCGACCGGCCTGGCGAGGCCGGTGAGCAGGGCAACGGCCCCGGCCGCCAGCCACTGCCGACGGACCAGCAGCCATAGGCCCGCGGCGAGCAGCAGCAGGGCCAGGGACTCGGTGTAGGCGACCTGGAAGGTCGGCGACGTGGGGTAGGCGCCGAGCAGGACCACCCCGCCCAGGGCGGCCGCGGTGCCCACCCGCTCCCGGAGCAGCCCGGCCACGACCACGGCGGCGGCATACCCCAGGACCACGGCGACCACGGTGCCGGTGACCGAGAACGGCTGCCCGGTCAGCGACGTGAGCGTGCGCGCCAGGAAGGGGAAGATCGGGTAGAACGCCCACGCGTTCTGCCGCACCTGCCCGGTCAGGTCGGTGGGCAGCTGCTCGGGATATCCCTCGGTGGCGATCTCCTCGTACCACTGCCCGTCCCAGAGCGTGGCGAACTGGAAGTAGCGCGGCACGCCGGGCTCGTCGTAGACGACCGGGTCCTGCCAGTGGTGGGCCAGCTCGACGAGCAGCACCGTGCTCAGGGCCCGCAGCAGCGTCCAGACCACCACGACCGTGAGCACGAAGCGCAGGTCGAGGATGCGTGGACGTCGCGACGGGGGCGCGACGCTCGTCATGAGGTGAGGCGCGCTCCGGTCACTCGGGACCCGGACCGGGAGGCCCCGGCACGGAAGCAGCCGACGAGGTGGTCGTCCACCAGGCCGCAGGCCTGCATGGCCGCGTAGACCGTCGTGGGGCCGAGCTGGACGAAGCCCGCCTTGCGCAGGCGCTTGGCGAGCAGCTCGGACTCCGGCGTCTGGGTGGGCACGTCGCCGAACCGCATCGGGCGGGGCGTGGGCTCCGGCGCGTGGGTCCACAGGAGCTCCTCGAGCCCGCCGCTGTCGCGCAGCGCCAGGGTGGCCCGGGCGTTCTGGATCGTCGCCTCGATCTTGCGCCGGTTGCGCACGATCGACTCGTCCTCCATCAGCCGGTCGACGTCCGCGGAGTCGAAGTCCGCCACCACGTCGGCGTCGAAGCCGGCGAAGGCGGCGCGGAAGGCCGGTCGCTTGCGCAGGATGACCAGCCAGGACAGGCCGGTCTGGAAGCCCTCGAGGCAGAGCCGCTCGAGCAGCGCCGTCTCGCCGTGGACGGGCTTGCCCCACTCACGGTCGTGGTAGTCCCGGTAGTCGGCGTGGCTGAGCCCCGGCCAGCTGCAGCGCACCACCCCGTCCGGTCCGACGACGAGGTCGTGGTGCGTCGCGGTGATCGTCATGGTCGTCCGGTCCACCCTTCACGTTGCGGGGCCGCGTCGCGCAGCCTGGCGATCTCGGCGTCCCGCTCCCGCAGCTCCTGCGCCAGACGCGCCAGCGCCTCGTCGACCTGGGCCATGCGGTATCCGCGCACGGCCTGGTCGAAGCGGACGTCGTGGACGTCGTCCGCGTCGAGAGGACCTGCCGGCAGCGGGCGTGCCGACTCCGTCGTCACCGCCTCGGCCACTCCCGGGACGTCCACCCTGCTGACGACCCAGGCCGCCCCCGCGCCCACCAGGAGCACGGCGACGACGGCCACGACGATGATCACGCCCCGATCCTCGCACGTCAGACGCCCGGGGTGAAGGGGGCCGCGCCGCGGTCCGCCCTCGCCTCCACGATCCAGCGGACCCCCTCGACCGGATCGTCCGTCGTGCGGACCAGCTCGAGGTCCTCCGGGGCGATCATCCCCTCGGCCAGCAGCGTGTCGCGGATCCAGTCCAGGAGCGGGCCCCAGAAGCCGTTGCCGAGCAGCACGATGGGGAAGCTGGTGATCTTGCCCGTCTGGACGAGCGTGATCGCCTCGAACAGCTCGTCCAGCGTGCCGACGCCGCCCGGCAGCACCACGAAGCCCTCGCTGTACTTGACGAACATCGTCTTGCGGACGAAGAAGTAGCGGAAGTTGATCCCCATGTTGACGTGCTCGTTCAGGCCTGCCTCGAAGGGCAGCTCGATGCCGAGGCCGACCGAGGTCCCGCCGGCTTCCGCGGCGCCACGGTTGGCCGCCTCCATGATTCCCGGCCCGCCGCCGGTGATCACCGCGAACCCGGCCCGCACCAGCTCGGCGCCCACCTCCTGGGCCATGGCATAGGTCGGGTGGCCGGGCGGGATCCTGGCCGACCCGAAGACCGAGACGGCCGGGCCCAGCTCGGCGAGGCTGCCGAAACCCTCGACGAACTCGGCCTGGATCCTCATCACCCGCCACGGGTCCGCGTGCAGCCAGTCGGCGGGCTCGCGGCTGTCCAGGAGCCGCTGGTCGGTGGTGCTGGTGGGCACCCGCTTGCCGCGGAGCGTCACCGCACCCTTCTGGTGCACCCGTTCCTGGTCCCGTCGCTCGGTCATCCTCCCGACCCTACGGGAGAGGTCTGGCACAGGGTCAGGGGACGTGCAGGCGGCCCGCCTAGAATCACCCCGTGCCCAGGACCGGACGGACGTTGACCGCCCTGGCCCTCGTCGGGGCCACGGCCGTCGTGGCCGTGCTCGGCGCACGGTGGGCCGTCGACGAGCTGGCCCCCGCACGGTGCGTCTTCGAGGCCGCGGACCGGGAGGTCTCGCTGACCCCTGAGCAGGCCGCCAACGCGGCGACCATCGCGGGTGTCGCCGTGGACCGGGGGCTGCCGGCGCGGGCGGCCACGATCGCCATCACGACCGCGATCCAGGAGAGCAAGCTGCGCAACCTGCGCTACGGGCACGCCGACAGCCTGGGCCTCTTCCAACAGCGGCCGAGCCAGGGGTGGGGCACCGCGGAGGAGGTCATGGACCCGGTCCACGCCAGCAACGCCTTCTACGACGCCCTCGTGCAGGTGGAGGGCTGGGAGACCGGGATCGTCACCGAGGTGGCCCAGGAGGTGCAGCGCAGCGCCTTTCCCGACGCCTACGCCGACCACGAGTGGGAGGGGCGGGTGCTCGCCTCGGTGCTGACCGGCCAGGAGGGGGCCGCGACCCGGATGGGCTGCCGACTGCCACGGCCCGACGGAACGGGGTCGGCGCAGGCGCTGGCGGCCAAGGCCACCGCCCAGCTGGGCCGCAGCGGCACCGTCTCCGCGGACGTGCCGGCCACGGTGCGCCTCGAGCTGCCCGACGAGGCGGCAGCCTGGTCGGTGGGGACCTGGGCGGTGAGCCACGCCGCGGCCGAGGACGTCGTGCGCGTCACCGTGGGCGACCGCGAGTGGCGCCGCACCTGTGACGGCCTGCGCTGGCAGGACGCGGACGAGGCGGTGGGGGCGACGACGGTCGTGGTCGAGGTCGGCTGACAGCCCCGCGAGGACACGAGCTTGCGAGGCCCGGAGCGGGGCGCGGAAGCCGACCAGGACGAGCAGGTCGGCTGACAGCCCCGCGAGGACACGAGCTTGCGAGGCCCGGAGCGGGGCGCGGAAGCCGACCAGGACGAGCAGGTCGGCTGAGGCCCTCGCAGGGCACACCCCGGACGCAGGACGGCCCCGGACCGCCGATGCGGTCCGGGGCCGTCCCGTGCGTGCTGCGCCGGCTCAGCGCTTGTCGGCCGGCACGTAGTCGCGCGCCGGCGAGCCGACGTAGACCTGCCGCGGACGGCCGATCTTGGTCGCCGGGTCGTTGATCATCTCGCGGTACTGGGCGATCCAGCCGGGCAGGCGGCCGATGGCGAAGAGGACCGTGAACATGTTGCTCGGGAAGCCCATCGACTCGTAGATCAGGCCGGTGTAGAAGTCGACGTTCGGGTAGAGCTTGCGCTCGACGAAGTAGTCGTCCTCGAGCGCGGTCTGCTCAAGCTGCATGGCCAGGTCGAGCAGCGGGTTGTCGCCGGCCTTGGCCAGCAGGTCGTGGGCGGTCTTCTTGACGATGGCGGCGCGCGGGTCGTAGTTCTTGTAGACCCGGTGGCCGAAGCCCATCAGCTTGACGCCCTCCTCCTTGTTCTTCACCCGGCGCACGAAGTCGGCGACGTCGCCGCCGCTGTCCTTGATCTCGTTGAGCATCTGCAGCACGGCCGAGTTTGCTCCGCCGTGGAGCGGCCCGGACAGCGCGTGGATGCCGGCGGAGATCGCCGCGAAGAGGTTGGCCTCGGAGGAGCCGACGAGGCGCACCGTCGAGGTCGAGCAGTTCTGCTCGTGGTCGGCGTGCAGGATGAACAGCAGGTCCAGCGCCTTGGCCAGGTCCGGGTCCATCTCGTACTTCTCGGTGGGCTGGCCGAAGGTCATCCACAGGAAGTTCTCGACCAGGTTGTAGTCGTTGTCGGGGTAGAGCAGGGACTTGCCCTGGCTCTTGCGGAAGGCGTAGGAGGCGATCGTCGGCAGCTTGGCCAGCAGCCGGATCGTGGAGATCTCCACGGCCTCCTCGTCGTAGGGGTCGTGGCTGTCCTGGTAGAAGGTGCCCAGCGCGGACACCGCCGAGGAGAGCACCGACATCGGGTGCGCGTCCCGCGGGAACCCGTCGAAGAAGTCCTTCATGTCCTCCAGCAGGAGGGTGTGCTGGCGCAGGCGGCGGTCGAAGTCGGCCAGCTGCTCGGCGGTGGGCAGCTCGCCGTAGATCAGCAGGTAGCTGGTCTCCAGGAAGGTGGACTGCTCGGCGAGCTGCTCGATCGGGTAGCCGCGGTAGCGCAGGATGCCGGCGCCACCGTCGATGTAGGTGATGGCCGACTGGCAGGAGGCGGTGTTGACGAAGCCCACGTCGAGCGTCGTGTCGCCGGTGGTCTTGAGCAGCGCGCTGATGTCCAGCCCGTTGTTGCCCTCGACGGCCGGGACGACCTCCAGGCTCAGGTCCTGCCCGGCGTGGTGGAGCCTGGCAGCGGTCGTGGTGGTGGTGTCAGTCATCTGGTCCTCCTGTGGGCCGTGGTCGAGGGGCGGGTCCGCGAGTGTCACTCGTCGTGCGACTGCGGGGGAAGTGCGGCGACGATCGGGTGGTCCTTGGGGATCACACCCATCTTCGCCGCGCCGCCCGGGCTGCCGAGGTCGTCGAAGAACTCCACGTTGGCCTTGTAGTAGTCCGCCCACTCCTCAGGGACGTCGTCCTCGTAATAGATCGCCTCCACCGGGCACACGGGCTCGCAGGCACCGCAGTCCACGCACTCGTCCGGGTGGATGTAGAGCGCACGCTCGCCCTCGTAGATGCAGTCGACCGGGCATTCCTCGATGCAGGCCTTGTCCTTGAGGTCAACGCAGGGCTGCGCGATCACATACGTCATGGGCCAAGAGTATGCCGTCCGCGCCCGTGCTCCTTCCACGGGGTCGACGGGGCACGGGTCGGCGTACTGCTCAGTATCCGGCCCGCGGATCGGTGCAGACGATCTCGTCGGCGGGCGCGTAGACGGTCGTGAACGAGTCGCGCTTGACCTCGGCACCGCCCCTGGACAGGATCCGCGTGCTGACGATCGAGAAGCCGTCGGAGGCCGACTGCGGCACGCAGTCCGGGCTGTCGTCCTCGACCCGCTCGCCCTCGGTCCGGTTGTAGCGCTCCCCGTCGATCGTGGTGACGGTGTACTGCCGGTCGCCCAGGAAGGCCATGTGGATGACGTCCCCCGAGATCCAGGCGCGGACCACGATCGGGTTGTCGGTGTCGTTGGTCCACAGGTTGTCGATGACCGGCAGCGCCAGCGTCGCCTCCCGCCCGGCCGGGTAGCGGGAGATGTAGTAGGAGTGCGGCGTGTGCGCGTCGAGCTGGACGCCGGCCAGCCACGAGGTGTTGAACACCACGGTGGAGATCTGCGAGAGCCCGCCGCCGATGCCCATCACGAGCCGGCCGTCGACGATGATCGGCGCCTCGTGGTAGCCGCCGGCCTCGCTGATGTCGCCGAGCGCGGCACCGAGGCTGAACTGCTGCCCGGGCATCACGACGGTGCCGTTGAGGTGCCGCACGCCAGCGTGCAGGTTGGCGGTGCGTTCGGCGTTGGCCTCGCCCGTCGGGAACTGCGAGCTGAAGCTGGCCATCGTGGTGAAGGTCCACCCCTCGGACGCCGAGGTCGGGATCGCGGGCTCGACGGAGCGCAGCTCGGCCCGGACGGTGCGCCCCTTGCCGGTCTCCGCGAGCGCCGCCCGCACCTTCTCGACCAGTCCGTCCTCCACCAGGGCGGTGCCGGCCCGGGCGGGGACGACCAGCACCTCGGAGCCCTCCAGGCGCACGGTCGCGTCGCGCGGGCCGCGCTCGAGCTGCCCCAGGTCCTGGCGCACCCGCGCCAGGAGGCCCTCCTCGTCCAGGGCGAGGGTCAGGGTGTCGTCCTGCGCCCGGTCGACCGTCAGCAGCTGGGCCAGCTCCCGCGGGGCGATCTCCGCGGTGGCCCGTTCGGCGTCGTCGCCCTTACCGCGGACCGCGGTCACCTCGACCGGGGCGGCCAGCGCCGGCTCGACCTGCTCGGTGCGGAAGGTCTCCAGGTCGTCGGTCGACAGCCGTGCCGGGACCAGGGTCGCGGTGCCCTCGACCTCGGTGGTCGCGGGCCAGGCCGACGCGACGGCGTCGGCGGTGGCCGGGACGTCCAGCTGGCGTCCCGCCTGCGGCTCGGTCACGGTGACCCCGTCCTCGGACAGGGACACCTCCCCCTCCACCGCCTCCTCGTCGTAGTCCTCGGCCGCGGACGCGAGCGCGGCGTCCAGCGCCTCCTCGTCCACGGCGCCGACGAGCTCCAGGTGCTGCTCGCGGCCCGAGACGTGCGCCCAGAGCACGCGGGGGTCGAAGCTGCGGCCGGTGGCCCCGTCGAGGGTCGCGTCCAGGTCGAAGGACAGCCCCGCCTCGGCCGGCACCAGGGCGATCGTCGAGGGCTCCCCCTCCCCGGCCGTGCCGTCGGCGCCCCCGGGCACGACGGTGACGGTCACCGGCTCCTCGAGCCGGTCGGCCAGCTCCCGCTCCAGGTGGGCGTGCGCCTGGTCGCGGGTCATCGAGCCGATCTCGATGCCGTCCACGCTCATTCCGGCGGGCGGCCGGTCCTGGAAGTAGAGGGCGGCCGCCACGTAGGCGCCACCGAGCACGAGGACCGCCGCGAGGATCCGGAGCGCGACGGCGCGCCACTCCCGGCCGGGGGTGCTGCGCTCCTCGCGCAGCGCAGGGGTGAGCGTGTCACGCTCGCTCATCGGCATCCTTCCGGTCGGTGCAGGGTGAGGGGCGCCCCGGCCTCACCGCAGCTCTCCCAGCGCACCACGGTAGTGGACGAGGGCGGGTGCGTCCGTCGGCGGCGCGTGCACCGCGACGACCTCGCCGAGGACCAGGGTGTGGTCGCCCGCGGGGTGCACGGCGTGGGTCCGGCACTCGAAGGCCGCGAGCGCGTCGTCGACGAGCGCGACGTCGACGACGTCGCCGCGTCGGTGGCTGACCCGGGCCAGCTGGTTGTGCAGCGGCCGTCCGGGCTCCCCCAGCCAGGCGGCCAGGCCCCGGTGCCGGGCGGGGAGGACCGAGACGCCCCACGGCTCGCCGGCCTCGATCCCCTCGAGCACCCGCGCCTCGTCGTGCAGGCTGACCAGCAGCAGCAGGGGGTCCAGCGAGACGCTGGTCATCGACCCCACCGTGAGCGCGACGTCGTGGCCGCGGTGCCGGGAGGTGACCACGGTGACGCCCGTGGCGAACCTCCCCATCGCGCGGCGGTAGAGGTCCTTGTCAACGGGTGCGGCGTCCGGTGTCAGGGCTGCTCGACCTCCCAGCGTGCGTAGCCCTCCCGGCCGGTCAGCCGGGCGGCGATGTCGTTGCTCAGGGTGTACCACCCGTCGTGGACGGTCACCTGCGTGGGGTGCTCCCGCAGCGCGGCCACCTGGCGCTCCAGCGCGCGGTCGTCCACGACCGCGTGGGTCACCCGGTCGTCGTCGACGACGGAGGGAGGGTATGGCGTGTCCGCCGCGGGGACGACCGCCTCGCCTCCCGCGGGGCTGCGCACCCCGTCGGGGACGTGCGCGGCGAGCCAGGCACGGTCCTCCTGGGCCCAGGACCGCGGGGTGAGCGCGACGTAGAGCACCGGCCGCTCCCGAGGGTCCATGGCCGCGAGCGCGGCGACGGTGACCCGGTGCGTCTGCACGTGGTCGGGGTGCCGGTAGCCACCCTCGGGGTCGTAGGTCAGCACGACGTCGGGGTCGACGGCCCGCAGCTGGCCGGCCAGCACCTCGGCGGCCTCGGCCACCGGGGCCCCCGCGAAGGCGCGCGGGTGCGCGGCGGCGGCGGAGCCCTCCATACCGGAGTCGCGCCAGCGGGGCGGGTCGCCGCCGAGCCAGTGGTGCCGGACCCCGAGCGCGGCGGTGGCCCGCGCGACCTCGCCCCGACGGTGGTCACCGAGCTCCTCGCTGCCCTCGAGGTGGGCCAGCTCGGGGGTGATCACCTCGCCCTCCTCGCCCAGGGTGGCGGTGACGACGTGGACCTCGTCGCCGGCGAGGGCGTGGTGCGCCAGCGCCAGCCCGGTCGCGAGGGTCTCGTCGTCGGGGTGGGCGTGCACGGCCACCACCCGCAGCGGACGGCCCGGGTCCGCGGGGAGGCCCTCGCGCAGGTCGGGACGCCTCACGCGTGGCTCCTGGCGCGGGCGGCGGCGCGCGCCCGCTGGGTGTGGTCCAGCACGACCTTGCGCACGCGCACCGCCTCCGGCGTGACCTCGACGCACTCGTCCTCGCGGCAGAACTCCAGGCACTGCTCCAGGGA
This sequence comes from Acidobacteriota bacterium, assembly GCA_003577095.1. Classification (GTDB taxonomy): domain Bacteria; phylum Actinomycetota; class Actinomycetes; order Actinomycetales; family Dermatophilaceae; genus Ornithinicoccus. Next base: position 5,077 of record QEUR01000029.1, on the reverse strand, counting down.
GAGCCGGCGCGGCGGGATGAGCCGCTCGAGGACCTCGGAGGTGGCCGAGCGCACGTTGGTGAGCTTGCGCTCCTTGGTGATGTTGACGTCCATGTCGTCGGCCCGGGAGTTCTCCCCCACGATCATGCCCTCGTAGACCTCGGTCGTGGGCTCGACGAAGAGCGTGCCGCGCTCCTGCAGGTTGAACATCGCGTAGGACGTCGCGGCGCCGTGCCGGTCGGCGACCAACGACCCGGACTGCCGGGTCCGGATCTCGCCGAACCACGGCGCGTAGCCGTCGAAGACGTGGTTGGCGATGCCCGTGCCCCGCGTCTCGGTCAGGAACTCGGTGCGGAAGCCGATGAGTCCGCGGGACGGGACGACGTACTCCATCCGGACCCAGCCGCTGCCGTGGTTGGTCATCTGCTCCATGCGCCCCTTGCGGGCGGCCATCAGCTGGGTGATCGTGCCGAGGTGCTCCTCGGGGGTGTCGATGGTGAGCCGCTCGACCGGCTCGTGCACCGCCCCGTCCACGACCTTGGTGACCACCTGCGGCTTGCCGACGGTGAGCTCGAAGCCCTCCCGGCGCATCTGCTCCACGAGGATCGCCAGCGCGAGCTCGCCGCGGCCCTGCACCTCCCAGGCGTCGGGTCGCTCGGTCGGCAGCACGCGCAGCGAGACGTTGCCGACCAGCTCCTTGTCGAGCCGGTCCTTGACCAGGCGGGCGGTCAGCTTGGCGCCCTTGACGCGGCCGGCGAGCGGGCTGGTGTTGGTGCCGATCGTCATCGAGATCGCCGGCTCGTCCACGGTGATCAGCGGCAGCGGGACCGGGTGCTCCAGGTCGGCGAGCGTCTCGCCGATGGTGATCTCCGGGATGCCGGCGATCGCGATGATGTCGCCGGGGCCGGCCTCCTCGGCGGGCTTGCGCTCCAGGCCCTCGGTGAGGAGCAGCTCGGTGATCTTCACCCGCTCGACCGAGCCGTCGTGGCGGCACCAGGCCACCTGCTGACCCTTGCGGATGGTGCCCTCGTGCACGCGGCACAGCGCCAGCCGGCCCAGGAAGGGGCTGGAGTCGAGGTTGGTCACGTGCGCCTGCAGCGGCGCACCCTCGGTGTAGGCCGGCGGCGGCACGGTGCCGAGGATCGTCTCGAAGAGCGGCTCCAGGTCGGGGCTGTCGGGCAGCTGGCCGTCGGCCGGGGCGGTCAGCGAGGCCCGGCCGGCCTTGGCCGAGGCGTAGACGACCGGGAACTCCAGGGCGCGGTCGACGACGGCCGGGTCGTGGTCGTCGAGCAGGTCCATGAACAGCGCGTAGACCTCGTCGACGACCTCGCCGATCCGGCTGTCGGGGCGGTCCACCTTGTTGATGCACAGCACGACCGGCAGCTGGGCGGCCAGCGCCTTGCGCAGCACGAAGCGGGTCTGCGGGAGGGGACCCTCGGAGGCGTCCACGAGCAGCACCACGCCGTCCACCATCGACAGCCCGCGCTCCACCTCGCCGCCGAAGTCGGCGTGGCCGGGGGTGTCGATGATGTTGATCGTCATCCCGCCGGCGGGGGCGTGGGCGCCGGCGTAGTGGATCGCGGTGTTCTTGGCCAGGATCGTGATGCCCTTCTCCCGCTCCAGGTCGCCGGAGTCCATGACCCGCTCGACCTCGGTCCCCTCCTTCTGGTGGCCGGCGAAGGCGCCGCCCTGGGTGAGCATCGCGTCGACGAGCGTGGTCTTGCCGTGGTCGACGTGGGCGACGATCGCGACGTTGCGGATGTCGGCCCGCAGGGCGGCGGAGCCGGTGGGCACCTTCCCGGCGGGGCCGTTCTCCGTATGAGGCATAACCTCCATTGTTTCAGGGTGAAGGGGGTGCTCCCGTCACCCGCGCAGCAGCCCGGAGAGGTGGGACACCACCGGGAGGTCGTTGACCAGCCAGGGGACGTCGTGCAGGTCGGCGACGGTGAGCCAGCGCAGCGCGTCGTGGTCCTGCACCGGCGACGGCTCCGGCTCGCCGGGCAGCGCCACCGCCCACCACAGCAGCATCTCGGCGTCCTCCCCCAGCGGCCAGGCCCCGCCCACCCGCTCGCCGAGCCGCACGCGCACGCCCAGCTCCTCCAGCGTCTCGCGCACCGCGGCGTCCTGCGGCGTCTCCCCCGGCTCCACCTTGCCGCCGGGGAACTCCCACCCGCCCGCGAGCGCCGGCGGGGCGCTGCGGCGGGCGGCGAGCACGCGGGTCGGGCGGGTCAGGTCGTCGACGAGCGCGACCGCGGCGACCCTCACGCGGACGGTGGCGGACGTCATACCGCCATCCTCCCCGACGCCTCGCGCGCGACGTCCGGGCAGGTCACAGTCTCGTCACGACTTCGCCTTCCCCCTTCCCAAGGGCCGGCGCGTGCGGCACGCTCGGCAAACGTGGCCGGACGACGCGTGTCCGGATGACTTCAGGAGGCACGATGAAGAACCGCAAGGTGGGAGCGCTGGCGACCGTCGCCGCGCTCGCCCTGGTCCTCACCAGCTGCGCACAGTCGGAGCGGGACGACGGTGGCGACGGGGGTGAGACGGACGGCTCGACGCAGAGCGAGGGCACCGCCGGCGGTGAGGCCAGCGACGCGACGTTCGTGTTCGCGGCCGCCGGCGCCCCGACGACCTTCGACCCGTTCTACGCCAGCGACGGCGAGACCTTCCGGGTCACCCGGCAGATCTTCCAGAACCTCATCGGCATCGAGCCCGGCGGCACCACCGGCGTCCCCGAGCTCGCGACCGACTGGGAGGGCAGCGAGGACGGCCTCACCTGGACCTTCACCCTCCAGGAGGGCGTGAAGTTCCACGACGGCACCGACTTCGACGCCGAGGCGGTCTGCTACAACTTCGAGCGCTGGGCCGACCAGAACGAGGTCGGCCAGAACCCGTCTGCCGCCTACTACTACGGCAACGACTTCGGCTTCGGCGAGGACTCGCTCTACGACTCGTGCGAGGCGACCGACGACATGACCGCGACGGTCAAGCTGACGCGCGTCACCGGCAAGTTCCCGATGGTGCTCTCGCAGTCGGCCTACGCCATCCAGTCGCCGACGGCGATGGAGGAGTACGACGCCAACGACATCAAGGTCCAGGGCGAGGGCTTCGACTTCCCGGCCTACGCCGACGAGCACCCGACCGGCACCGGGCCGTTCAAGTTCAAGTCCTACGACGGCACCAGCAACGTCGTCATCGAGCGCAACGACGACTACTGGGGCGAGCCGGCCGGCGTCAAGGAGATCATCTTCCGGATCATCTCCGACGAGACCGCCCGCCGCCAGGAGCTGGAGGCCGGGACCATCCAGGGCTACGACCTGCCCAACCCGGTCGACTGGTCGGCCCTGGAGGAGGGGGGGAACCAGGTCCTGATCCGCGACCCGTTCAACATCCTCTACCTGGCGCTGAACCCGGTCGCCGACCCGCAGCTGGAGGACAAGAAGGTCCGCGAGGCCCTCTACCACGCGATCAACCGCGAGGAGCTGGTCAAGAGCCAGCTGCCCGACGGCGCGACCGTGGCCACCCAGTTCATCCCCAACACGGTCGAGGGCTGGAACGCCGACATCCCGGCCTACGAGTACGACCCCGAGAAGGCCAAGTCCCTGCTCGAGGAGGCCGGCAAGTCCGACCTGACCATCGAGCTGTGGTACCCGACCGAGGTCACCCGCCCCTACATGCCGAACCCGCAGGCGATCTACGACGCGGTGAAGTCGGACTGGGAGGCCGCGGGCATCACGGTCGAGCCGGTCTCCAAGCCGTGGGCCGGTGGCTACATCGACGGCACCCAGCAGAGCAAGGCCCCGGCCTTCTTCCTCGGCTGGACCGGCGACCTGAACTCGGCGGACAACTTCCTGTGCGCCTTCTTCTGCGGTGACGACAACCAGTTCGGCACCAGCGCCGAGCCGTTCCACCAGGAGCTGCAGGACGCCCTGCGGGCCGCGGACGCCGAGCCGGACGAGACCAAGCGCACGGCGCTCTACGAGGACCTCAACGCCAAGATCATGGAGGACTGGCTGCCGGGCCTGCCGCTGTCGCACTCGCCGCCGGCCATCGTGGTCGGGCCGAACGTCAAGGGTCTGGTCGCCAGCCCCCTGACGGCGGAGGACTTCTCCACGGTGACGATCGAGGAGTGAGCCGCTGACGACGGGCCGGTCCCTCCCGCGGGGGCCGGCCCGTCGCCGCGCCTGATCCCAGAGGTCGCCGTCGTCTGGCATCCTGCACCTACCCACGCCGGCCCCCGCCCGGAAGGACCCGCCCCGTGCTGAAGTTCATCATCCGCCGCAGCCTGCAGATGGTGCTCGCGCTGTTCATCCTCAGCCTGCTGCTCTTCGCCTGGCTCCACGCGCTGCCCGGCGGCCCGGTCAGCGCGCTGCTCGGCGAACGCGGCAACCCCGAGGCCGCGGCAGAACTGCGTCGGCAGCTGGGCCTGGACCAGCCGCTGCCCGTCCAGTACTGGCAGTTCCTGCAGCGAGCCGCCGACGGCGACTTCGGGATCTCCACCGGCGTCTTCGCCGGGCAGCCGGCGATGCGGGTCTTCCTCGACCGCTTCCCCGCCACCATCGAGCTGAGCGTGCTGGCCCTGATCTTCGCCCTCGTGCTGGCGATCCCGCTGGGCTACGCCGCGGCCCGCCGGCGCGGCAGCGCGCTGGACACCTCGCTAGTCATCTCCTCCCTCGTCGGCGTCGCGGTGCCGGTCTTCTTCCTGGCCTTCGTGCTCAAGTACTTCTTCGCCGTCCGCTGGGGGGTGCTGCCGCCCTCGGGCTACCAGACGGCCGGGCTGAACGCCACGCGGGTCACCGGCTTCGGCGTCCTGGACGGGCTCCTCACCCGCGAGTGGGACGCCTCCTGGGACACGCTCAAGCACCTGCTGCTCCCGGCGCTGGCGCTGTCCTCGATCCCGTTCGCGGTGATCTTCCGGATCACCCGCGCCTCGGTCCTGGACGTCCTCGACGAGGACTACGTCCGCACCGCCCGCGCCAAGGGCCTGACCGGACGCGTCATCCGCACCCGGCACATCATGCGCAACGCCCTCATCCCGGTCGTGACCATCATCGGCCTGCAGGTGGGCGCCCTGCTGGCCGGCGCGGTCCTCACCGAG
>QEUR01000335.1 GCA_003577095.1 Acidobacteriota bacterium | reverse complement strand
TGCACGTGCGCGACGTCGCCGGCCTCGGTGCCGCGGAGGCCGGTGTCGCCGAGGTCGAGCGCCGGCTCCGGCAGGACCCGTTCGCGGCCCCGGACCGTGAGGACCTCGCCCGGCTCCGGCTGGGTCCGGCCGAGCTCGCGGCGGCCGCCCGCCTCGGCCGCCTGGTGCGCATCACCGACGACATCGTGCTGCTGCCGGACGGGCCCGCCCGGGCGATGCGCGAGCTCGCCGCGCTGCCCCAGCCGTTCACGCTCAGCGCCGCCCGGCAGGCGCTGGGCACCACCCGGCGCGTCGCCGTGCCGCTCCTGGAGCACCTCGACGGCCGGGGCTGGACGAGGCGCGTCGACGGGCAGCTCAGGCAGGTCGTTCGCTGACCCGCCCCCCTGGGCTACTCCTCCCGCTCGAAGCGCAGGCTGACCCCGCGCACCCCGCCCATCCACAGCTCCTGGCAGGCGGCGGCGAGCTCGTCGAGGCCCTCGACCACCGTGCCGAAGACGTTGCCCGGGACCCAGCCCTGGTCCCCGTTGATCAGCAGGTTGTTGCGGCCGTAGAAGACGGCCAGGTCCACGATCGACCCGGGCCGCCGGCCGAACTGCTCCTCGTAGCCGTAGGCGGGGTTGCCCAGGTCGTCCCCGGAGAAGGTGAACCAGCACAGGTCACCGGGCAGCGGGGTGACGGTGGTGTTCTCCGGCCCCGGGTCCCGGCCGTCGTCGGCGAGGCCGGGGAGCAGGGTGTAGATCTCGTTGCGGGCGTACTTGCCGTGATAGACCTGCCCGCCCAGCGGCAGCGCCTCCCACACCGCCGCGCAGGTGCGCGGCGCGGCGTCCTCGAGCAGCCGGGCCCGGGCGACCACGCGGCGCTCGGGCAGGCTGACGGTGAGGTGTCGGGTCATGGGCTCTCCTCGGGTGCGGTGGTGGTGGGGCGCGGCCGGACGGCTCCCGCGGGCCCGGCCAGCAGGGTCGGGGTCCGCAGGTGCCAGTCGGTGCGTTCCTGGTAGGCCTGCCCGGCGCGCAGGACCAGCGCGTCGGCGTGCCGCGGTCCGACGACCTGCAGCCCCACCGGCCGCCCGTCGGAGGTGAGCCCGCACGGCACGCTGAGCGCCGGCTGCTGCGTCATGTTGAACGGGTAGGTGTAGGAAGTCCACGACGTCCACAGCTGCGAGGGCCAGCCCTGCGGCGCGGGCCGGCCGACCTCGAAGGCAGGGACCGGCATCGTCGGGGTGAGCAGCAGGTCCCAGTCCTCGTGGAAGGCGCCCATCCGCACGCCGAGGTCCATCCGCACGGCCACCCCGTCCAGGTAGTCCGACGCCGACGCTCCCAGCCCGTGCTCGCGCACGGCCGCGGCCAGGCCAGGGTCGACACGGTCGATCGCGCCCGGGCCGTAGCCCTCCAGCACCTTGGCCGCACCCGTGAACCACAGCACGTGGAAGGCGTCGACCGGGTCCTCGATCCCGGGGTCGACCTGCTCCACGTGCGCTCCCGCGTCGGCCAGCACCTGGACGGCGGCGGCGACCAGCGCCTCCACCTCGGGGTCGTTGCGGCCGAAGCCCAGGGTGGGCGACCACGCGACGCGCAGACCCGCGACCCCCTCGTCGAGCCCCTCGAGGAAGGAGCGGCTGGGCGGCGCGAGTGCGTGCCAGTCGCGGCCGTCCGGCCCGGTGAGAAGGTCCATCATCAGCGCGGCGTCGCGGACGGTGCGCGTCATCGGCCCGGCGTGGGCGAGCGTGCCGTAGGGGCTGGGCGGGAAGAGCGGGACCGCTCCGAAGGTCGGCTTGAGCGCGACGGTCCCGGTGAACGCGGCCGGGATCCGCACCGACCCGCCGCCGTCGGTCCCGACCGACCAGGCGCCCATCCCCAGACCGACGGCCGCCGCCGACCCGCCGCTGGAGCCGCCCGCGGTGAGCCCGGCCCCCCACGGGTTGCAGGTCGCGCCGTGGCGGATCGAGTCGGTTACGCCCTTCCACCCGAACTCCGGCGTGGTCGTCTTGACCAGCAGCATCGCACCGCCCTCGCGCAGCCGGGCGACCACGGGGGAGTCGACCTCCCACGGCCCGGCCTCGTCGACGAGGAGGCTGCCGCGCAGGGTCGGCAACCCGCGCGTCAGCAGCAGGTCCTTGACGGTCGTGGGTATGCCGTCCG
>QEUR01000028.1 GCA_003577095.1 Acidobacteriota bacterium | reverse complement strand
TTCTCGTGGGAGCCGTAGGAGTTGCCGCGGGAGTCGACGTTGTTCTTCAGCACGTAGATCGTCGCGTCGAAGCCCTCCTCGGCCAGGCGCGCCTCGGCGTCGTCGGCGAGGTCCTGCACGATGAGCTCGCCGGCCTTGTCGTGGGCGAGCAGGTCGAGCAGGTCGGTGCACTCGGCGGTGGCGTACTCCGGGTGGGAGCCGACGTCGAGGTAGAGCCGGGAACCGTTGGCCAGGAAGACGTTGCTGGAGCGGCCCCAGGCCACGACCTTGCGGAAGAGGTGGCGGGCGACCTCCTCGGGCGACAGGCGCGAGGTCCCGCGGAAGGTGGCGTTGACGCCGAACTCGGTCTCGATGCCGAAGATGCGCCGGTCCATCAGCCCTCGCCGACCAGGTGCCGCTCGACGGACTCGACCGGGACGCGGCGGAAGGCCCGCCGGTCCGCGGAGCGGTCGAGCAGCGCCACCTCGAGGTCGCCGGCGGTGAGCGCCCGGCCGCCGGTGCGGGCGAGCTGGTCGACGGTGCGGCGCAGCGCGTCGCCGAGCTCGGCGGCCGGGTCGAGGTCCTCGGAGAGCGCGGCCGTGAGCGCCTCGGCGGCCCCGCCCATCGCGACCACCCCCGGCTCGTCCGTGACCGACCCGTCGTAGGTGAGCAGGTAGAGCTGGTCGGCGGCCGGGTCGGGGCCGACCTGGGCGACCGTGATCTGCACCTCGTAGGGCTTGCTCTCGGTGGTGAAGACGGTCCCGAGCGTCTGGGCGTACGCGTTGGCCAGGGCGCGGGCGGTCACGTCGCTGCGGTCGTAGGCGTAGCCGCGCAGGTCGGCATATCGGATGCCCGCGACGCGCAGGTGCTCGAACTCGGTGTACTTCCCGACCGCCGCGAAGCCGATCCGGTCGTAGATCTCGGCGACCTTGTGCAGGGTGCGCGAGGGGTTCTCGGCGACGAAGAGGATGCCCTGCCGGCAGGAGAGGACCACGACCGAGCGGCCGCGGGCGATGCCCTTGCGGGCGTAGTCGGCCCGGTCCTTCATCAGCTGCTCGGGCGAGACGTAGACCGGGATGGTCATCGGGCACCTCCCGGGTTGTCGCGGCGGGCGGCGACCAGGTCGGTGACCACCCGCTCGAGCTCGTGCGCAGCGACGAACCGGACCCCGTCGGCGGTGACCACGGCGCAGGTGGGCCAGATCTGGCGGCCGAGGTCTGGCCCGCCGGTGCCGGAGTCGTCGTCGGCGGCGTCGTAGAGCGCCTCGACGGCGACCCGGACGGCGTCCTCGGCGGGCATCTCGGGGCGCCAGAGCTTCTTGAGCGCCCCGCGGGCGAAGAACGCCCCGGAGCCGATGCTGTGGTGCGAGGACTCCTCGTAGCAGCCGCCGGCCAGGTCGTAGGAGAAGATCCGGCCCCGCTCCCCCGCCAGGTCGTAGCCGGCCAGGACCGGCAGCACCGCGAGGCCGCGGAAGGCGTTGCCCAGGTTGCCCCGGATCATCGAGGACAAGCGGTTGGCCTTGCCCTCCAGGGAGAGCATCGTGCCCTCGATCTTCTCGTAGTGCTCCAGCTCGACCTGCAGCAGCCGCACCAGCTCGAGGGCGACGCCTGCCGTGCCGGCGATGCCGACCACGGAGAACTCGTCGGCGGCGAAGACCTTCTCCAGGTCGCGGCTGGCGATGTAGCTGCCCGTCGTGGCGCGCCGGTCACCGGCGACGACGACACCGCCGGCGCAGGCCAGGGCGACGACCGTCGTCCCGTGCGGCAGCTCGACCGGGCCGCTGACCTCACCGGTGGTCGCGCCGGGCAGCAGGTGGGGCGCCTGCGCGCGCAGCAGCTCGGCGAAGGACGAGCCGCCCGCGCCGTGCGAGGGAAGGGCGTCCCCGCTCACTGCCCGCCCTTCTGCACGAAGCCGTGCACGAACTCGGTGGCGTTGGACTCCAGCACGCCGTCGATCTCGTCGAGCAGCGAGTCGAGCGCCTCGTCGCGCTCCGCGTTCTGCGCCTGGGGCGCCGCGGGCGGGGGCGTCGGGGCCTCGGGCTCCGGCCCGTCGTCCCGGCGGCGGATGTGCTCCTGCGATGAACCTGCCATGGCCCGATCCTCTCAGACGTCCTCGCTGGCCAGCTCGGTCAGCAGGGAGGCGGTGGTGGTATGCCGTGCGAGCAGCTCCCCGATCCGCTCCCGCGAGGCGGCGGTCGGCTCGGGCACCTGCACGCGGCGCGGCTTGCCTCGCTCGTCGACGAGGGTGACAGAGTCCCACGAGGCCGCCCGGACGTCGGCTCCATACCTGCGGACGCACTCGCCGCGGAACCAGGCGCGGGTGTCCTGCGGCGGCTCCGTCACCGCGCTCTCGACGGCGTCGTCGGGGACGAGCCGCTCGAGGCGGCCGGCGGCGCGCAGCTTCTGGGCGATGCCGCGGGCGGGGTCGAGGTCGTGCCACTGGATGTCCATCGCGACCAGGCGGGGGTCGTCCCAGGCGGCACCGGTGCGGTCGCGGTAGCGCTGCAGGAGCTGGTGCTTGGCGACCCACTCGACCTGCTGCGCGCACTCCGCCGGGTCGCGGCGCAGGGCGTCGAGGGCCTGCCGCCACCGGGTGAGGACCTCGGTGGTGTCCGGATCCGGCTCCCACGTCTCGTGCCCGGAGGCCGCGGCCCGCTCGACCGCCTCGAGGTAGGCCTCCAGCAGGTCGGGGCCGGTGAGCCGGCGCCCGTCGGTGGTGGCCACGGTGGCTCGCAGGGTCGGGTCGTGGGAGATCGTCTTGACCGCCTCGACCGGGTCGGCGAGGTCGAGGGCGGGGACCTCGTCGGGGTGCGTCTCGATCAGCCGCAGGACGGCGCTGAGCGACCCGACGGCCAGCAGCGTGGTGACGTCGGCCATCGTCGCGTCGCCGACGATGACGTGCAGGCGCCGGTGGACGTGCGGCGTGGCGTGCGGCTCGTCGCGGGTGTTGACGATCGGGCGGCGCAGGGTGGTCTCCAGGCCGATCTCCGCCTCGAGGTAGTCGGCGCGCTGGCTCAGCTGGAAGCCCGGGCGCTCGCTGGCCTGGCCGAGCCCGACGCGCCCGGCCCCGGCGATGACCGGACGGGCGACGAGGAAGGGGATGAGCTGGCGCGCGAGCCGGTCGAAGGGGACGGTGCGCGGCACGAGGTAGTTCTCGTGGGTGCCGTAGGAGGCGCCCTTGCCGTCGACGTTGTTCTTGTAGAGGCGGACCTCCCGACCGTGCGCGGCGAGTTGCTCGACGGCCCGGCGGGCGACCAGCTCCCCCGCCCTGTCGTAGCGCACCGCCTCGCGCGGGGAGGTGACCTCGGGCGAGGAGTACTCCGGGTGGGCGTGGTCGACGTAGAGACGCGCCCCGTTGGACAGGACCGTGTTGGCGATCGTCGGGTCCTCCACGTCGGTGAGCTGGGTGACGTGCGCCAGCTCGCGCGCGATCTCGTAGCCGCGGGCGTCCCGCAGCGGGGTCTCGTCGGCGTAGTCCCAGCCGGAACCGACGGGCAGCGAGGCCCCCTCGCCGGCCGCCGCGGCATAGGCGCGCACCACCTGCCCCGACAGCCACTGCGGCGCCAGCGGACGGCCCTGCGTGTCGACCTGGGTGCTGGTGATCCCCAGCTCGGTCTCGATCCCCGTCACGCGCCGCACGCTCATGTCGGCAGCCTACGTGCGGGCTCCGTCACGGTGTCCGCAGCACCCTGACGGGATCGCGGGTCGCGGCATACAGCGCGGGCAGGACGGCGGCGACGACGGCGGCGAGCAGTGCGAGGACCGCGGTGCCGGTGGTGAAGTCCCAGGGAGGCACGGCGCCGAGGCGCCCGGTGAACGCCATACCCACGGCCACGCCGAGAGCCGCGCCGACGAGGGCGGGAAGCAGGGTGCGCAGCACGACGAGCGCGACGATGGTGGCGCGGGTGGCACCCAGCGCGCGGCGCCGGCCGAGGTCGGCGCGGCGCACGAGCACGTCGGCCAGGGTGACGATCGCGACGAGCAGTGCCCCGCCGCCGAGGACGCCGAGCAACAGGGCCCGCCCGAAGCTGGCCAGGTCCCCGGTCACCTGCTCCTGCAGCTGCGCCAGCGACACCGGGGAGGTGACCGTCACCGAGTCCGGCGCGGGCGGGTCGATGAGCCGCAGCACCTGCGACTGGGCGACCTGGGCGACGTCGGCCTCGGTCAGCACGACGTGCACCGCATCGAGGGCCCGGCCTTCCGGCGCGACGTAGAGCACGCCGGCGCCGTAGTCCCCGAACGGCTCCCGCGGCTCGAACGACCCGACGACCGACCAGTCGTCCAACACCGTCGTCGAGGCCTGCGCGACCCACCCGACCGGGTCGTCCAGACCGAGCCGGGCCATCGCCTCCTCGGTGACGACCGCCTCCCCCGGGCCGGGCCAACGACCGGCGGTCAGCGTCGCGACCGCGGACAGGTCGCCGTGCACGCCCCACGCCGGCACCCGGGTGGCGCCCTGGCCCACGACCCCGTTGACCACGTCGACCGGGATGAGGGTGCCCACGGCGCGCTCGGAGGTCGACAGGCCCGCGACCTGGTCGACGATCGTCGGGGAGATCAGGTCGTCCCCGCGGGCGTCGGCCACGACCAGCACGCGGGAACCAGCAGAGTCCAGCCGCTGGAGCAGCTGCGCCTCGGCCGCCGCGGTCCGGCCCACGGTCGCGATCGTCGCCGCGCACATCGTCGCGACCAGCAGCAGCACCAGCGTCGATGGCACCTTCGAGGCCCAGGCCGTGGCCAGGGCCTCGCGCAGGAACAACGACGGCCTCACAGCTCCAGCACCTCGTCGGCGTGCTCGAGCACGAACGGGTCGTGCGTGGCCACCACCACGGTCCTGGGTATGCCGTCTCCCTCGCCGTGGGCCCCGCGCCCACCGGCCGCGGCGGACAGCGCCGCCAGCACACCCTCGGCGTTGTCGCGGTCCAGGTTGCCGGTCGGCTCGTCGGCCAGCACCACGACCGGGTCGGTCACGAGGGCCCGGCACACCGCGACCCGCTGCGCCTGCCCGCCGGACACCTCGCCGGGCCGGTGGTCGGCCCGGGCGCCGACGCCCATCTGCTCCAGCAGCACCCGGCCCCGCTCCCGCGCCCGACCCAGCCGCCACCCGGCATACAGGGCCGGCTCGACCACCGAGTCCAGCACCGTCCGTGTCGGGTCCAGCGCCGAGTCCTGGAAGACGAACCCCACCCGGTGCGCCCGCACCCGCGACCGCACCGCGTCAGCCGCCGAGGACACCTCCTGCCCCGACAGCAGCACGTGCCCCCGGGTCGGCGTGAGCATCAGGCCCAGCACGTAGAGCAGCGTCGACTTGCCCCTCCCGGACGGCCCGGTCACCGCCGTCACCGCACCCGGGGTGAACTCGTGGGACAACCCTCCGAAGAGCTCCTCACCGCCGCGCTCGTAGGCGAACGTCAGGTCCTCCACCGCGAGCACGGCTCACCCGTCCTGCGTCGAGGCCGCGTCGTCACCCGGCGCGGGCTCCGGCTGGGGCGCAGGCTGCGCCCCCTGCCCACCGCCGAGGACCTGGACCCGGGTGCCCGGCTCGACGCCGTCGACGACCGCGACGCCCTGGCCGGACCCGCGCACGCCCACCTCGACCTCCCCCTCCTCGGTGACCAGGTATGCGGTGCCGTCCGCCCGGGTGCGCACCGCAGCCGCGGGCACCGTCGTGCCCTCCACCCTGGGCACGATGACGACGTCCGAGCGCAGCGTCACCTGGGCGTCGTTGGGCAGGACGCCGCAGTCGTCCCCACAGACCTCGCCGCCGTCCGGGGCGGTGAGCGTGAACGTGGTCGAGCCGAACTCGTCGAGCTCCGAGCCGGCGATCACCGCGCTCCACGTGTAGTCCTCGTAGGTGATCTCAATGGTCGCCTCGGCCGGGATGAGACGCGCCTGCTCCTGCGTCACGACCAGCACGAACTCCCGCTCACCGGTCGGGGCCAGGACGGAGTCCTCGCCGCCGCCGAGGCTCTTGCCCACAACGATGCCCTCCCCCAGCTGGACCACCGCCGGCAGGTCGGACACCGCCACCAGCTCGCCTAGGGCGACGACACCGGTCTGCTCCAGGCCCTGGCTCTTCTGCCAGGCCTTGAGCGCCGTCTCGGTGTTCCACCCGAAGTCGCCGTCGGGCTCCCCGCCGAGGTGACCCTCCCCGATGAGCAGCCGCTGGAGAGGCTTTACGTCCTCGCCCTTGACCCCGCGGGACAGGTCCCGCCAGAACGGCGCGCCCGCCTGGACCACCCGCACGGGGGTCTCCCCCACCACGTACACGACGTCGCCCTCGTCGACCTCCCCCGGCGAGACGCTCGTCACCACCCCGGCGAGGGCGTTCTGGGCCACCGGCACCGCTGGCTGCCGCAACGTCGTCGACAACGGCAACGACCGCCCCACCGACCCCGTACTTGCCTCCGCCCACACCACCTCCGCGGCAGCGGCCGGATCCTGGTCCTTGGGCACTCGCGAGGTCAACGTCGCCCGCGACGCCCACCAGCCCGCACCGGCCGCAGCAGCCACCAGCAGCAGCACCAGGACCACACCCAGCGCCCTGCGCGCCGGTGAGCCCTTCACGGCGTCCGCCATGCCCCACACCTCTCGACGTCGAACGGTCACCGCACCCTACAGCGCTCAGGCCGCTCCTGGGGGGCCTACTCCCCGCCGGGGCAGGCTTGCAGTGCCCCCACGTCGACCTTGCCCCCCGGGACCGGGTAGGGGCTCCACGCCGTGACGTCCTGGTCGTGGCCGGCCTTGCGGTACTGCTCGACGAAGGTCGGCAGGCTGGGAGGATCAGGGCTGGTGTAGCCCTTGCCCTCCAGGCAGGCCTGCACCTCGAGCAGGTCCTGGTAGACCTGTGCGATCTCTTCGTCGGAGAGCGGGGCAGGCGTGGGCTCGCCACCGTTCTCCTCGGCGCACGCCGCGTAGGCGCTCTCCGCCGCGGCTTCCTGGCCCGGCGGGGACGCGAACTCGACGCCGTCGTTCCCGCCCTCGATGATCTCAGCCGGATAGCCGTGCTCGGTCATGCAGTCGGCGACCCGGCCGAAGAACTCCCTCGCCGAGGCCAGCTCGGCCTGTCGGTCGACCGGAGCCGCCGATCCGTTCTCCGCGCTAGAGCAGGCGGCTGCGGCAAGCACCAGCAGGAGAGCGAGAATCGCCTTCCCACAGAGGGCGGGCCAGGGAGTTGTCCGCGAGTTCGCCCCCCTATGGCTCACGGCATTTCGCAATAGCCGACCACAGTGTTCCAGTCCGCAGTATTCCAGTGAAGCGTGAACTTCCACGAGCCGCCCCCAATGGCCCCACTCGTGACGCGCCACTTCCACTTGCCCTGGTTGTAGAACTTCTGTGTCGTAGCGGCCCCCGGCGCCTTGTGGCTGACAGTCCCGTTCGAGTATGACTGAAGATACCCGCGGCTGTTGGCGATGCAGGACACCGAGCCAGACATGCTTGTGTCCGCTGCGACGCTCTTGTGTCCGCTGCGACGCTTGCAGGAGCACAGACCATGAACAATGCGAGCACGGCGGCAAGGACCTTCTTGAACAGTGACCGGAACTCCCTTGTCTGCAGTGACACCCAGTCCCCTGGGCGAGGTCCAGATCAAAGTAGCAATGGACAGTGGAGTCGTCAAGCGACCGCCGAGACTCACCTAAAGTACCCGCGAACGTGGTCCGGTGCCTCAACTAGGAACTGCCCGCGAAACGTGCGGGTGCACCCTGGGACATGGACGGTGGGCTGTCGATGAGGTCGCGCGCGGCGCCAGCAGCACGTGCGTGGCCCCGCACGCCGAGCACCTGGCCCGACGCGGCCGGTGAGACCGCCAGCCCGGTTGCCGACCCGTGCCGTGCCGGACCCGTCGCACCCGTGCCCACCCCCACCGCCGCAGCTGACCACCACACCCCGGGCAGGCCATGCTGCCCTCGGACAGGTCGATCTCGACAGCCAGGACGTCATCACTTACCGTCACCATCAGCGCGAGGCCTTTCTCGCGTCAGAACGGCCCGGCGTGAGATTCCAACCTCGCACGCCCGAGCCGTTCGCCAACCAGGACATCGTCAGCCTGATGCTGCCGACCACCCCAGCGCAAGACCTCCCCGCCCAGCAGCCCCCTCGTCACCCACCACTCCGTCGTCCCCGTCAGGCAACGTGACGCTCAACCACAAGCCCCGAAACATCGACGCCCTCCCGACCGACTCAACTGACTGACGCGCCGGCTCGGCAAGCGGCCATCGACGACAGCGACAGAAAGAGCTGAAGTGGCGAAGCGTGCGGTCTGTCGGCGGCACCCCTCCTCTCGATGATCTAAACGGCACGCGGTGCACAAACGCGGTATTCTTCCTTCGTCCCGATGGGGCGGTACGACTCAAGGAGGAGGAATGGGGCAGCAGGCGTATCAGGCCTACAACGTCTATGTCGCAGGAGGCGACTCGGGGATCGGAGGCACCCGCTCCTGGAGCGGTTCCTCGGTCTCCCTCCTGCTGTCTGGAACCTACGGACGTTGCGTCCCTCCACATGTGTGATGCGGTCTCGACCCGACAGGCCTGACGGCTCACCAGCCGCCGCAAACATCTGGCTCGCCGCTGTGCAGAGGAGTCCAAGGTGTGGGACGGTCCTGTGGGTGACGGTTGCCTTCCTCGCTGCATCAAGCTGCACCTCGAGCACTGTCGATCCGGGGACAGTTGCGACGTCGGCGACTACGCCGCACCCATCTGCCGATACCCACACCGCACCTTCAGAAGGCGACTCCGAGCGCGACTGGGACCCATCGGCGTGGGTTCCGACCGTGCAGGTCACACCGAAGCACTTCTCGGACGCCGACCTGGAGGCCTACTACACCGATCTCCTGTCCAGCCGGGCCGCCGACGCCGGGCTGACCGCGCCGCCACAGGTGAGCCGGGTCGGCTGGGCCACGAGCCTGTCGGAGTACGGCGACCAGATGGCCCGGTGCCTGCAGGACGCCGGATTCCCGGCGGTGAGCGACGGGGCGGGCGGGACCGCATTCAAGCCCGGGGTCCCGCCGTCGCAGGAGGCTGCCCTGGACGAGGCCACCTACGTCTGCGACGCACGCTATCCGCTGCACCCGGCGATCGCCGAGGGCTGGAGCGAGGAGCAGGTTGGCCTGGTCTACGACTACTGGGACCAGTACTACATACCGTGCATGGAGGCCCACGGACACCCGGTATCGCGGGCCGACCAGCCCAGCCGGGAGGCCTACGTCGGTGCCTTCGACAGCTCCCAGCGCATCTCCTGGTGGCCCAACTCCGCCTCGATCGACCTGCCCGTCGACGAGCGCAGGGCGCTGTCCACCGTCTGTCCGGAGTATCCGCCGGCCGAGGTCATGTACGGCTTCTGAGGGGCCTCACCGACGAGGCAGCCGGTCGATGAGCTGCTGGACCAGCGCGCCGTACTCGACCACCACGGCCTCGGCGTCGCTCGTCGATGGGTCCAGCAGCCGGAAGGAGCGCACCCCGGCGGCCAGGCCCAGCAGCAGGCAGGCGATCTCGTCGGCGATCCGGCGTCCCTCCCCCTCGTCGGGGAACCGGCCGAGGAAGCGCTCGCGGAACTCCTGGCGGGCCGCGTCGAGGTCGGGGGCGTCGTGCAGCAGGTACATCGCCCGCAGCCAGGGCTCGGCCTCGTCGTCGTCGCGACGCTGCAGCAGGCGCCGCACGAGCAGCTCCCCCATCCCCTCCAGCGGTGTGCCCGTCAGCAGCGGCGCCGGCTCGGCAGGGGTCGCCAGCGCCCACAGCCGCTCCTTGGAGCCGGCGATCTTCATCACAAGCGCGGGCGAGACGCCGGCCTGGGCGGCGACCTCCCGGATCGTCACCGCGGCATACCCGCGCTCCCCGAACAGGCGACGGGCGACGCGCAGGACCTCGGTGCGCGTCTCCATACCCCTCGAGCTCACGGCAGGTCCGCGGAGGTGAGCGGCGCGCGCTCCGGCGGCCGCGGGATCCCGGTGGTCAGGTCCACGTCGAGGGTGGTCGAGGTCGACAGGACCGTCAGCGCGCGGGAGCGGGTCCGGCCGGTGGGGTGGTCGACGACGGTGAGCACGTAGCGCCCCGGCGGGGGCAGGCCGATCTCGTAGTGGCCGGTGGCGTCGGCGTGGGTGGTGCCGACGTACTCCCCGGAGTGCTTGATGAGGGAGACCATCACCTCCCCCGCGGAGCGGCCGTCGTCGGTGACCAGCCCGGAGAGGAGCAGGCGGCGGGTCATCGTCACCTCCTGCGTCTCCTCGGCGTCCAGCTCGACAAGGCCCGACTGGGGCGCCCACCCGTCGGCCGAGACGACCACGAGGTAGCGGCCCGCGTCGGGCAGGGCGAGGGCGAAGCGGCCCTCGTTGTCGGTGCGCCCCCAGTCGACGTGCCGACCGTCGGGGTGCAGCACGGTGGCGACCGCCTGCCGCAGGGCCCGGCCGTCCGGCGCGCGGACGATGCCGCGGACGCGGAGCTCGGGCAGCTCGCCCTCGGCCTTGACGTGCGTGCGCTCCCCCGCCGGTGCCGGCGCGGCGGTCGGGTCGGCGACGACCTCGCGCACCCGCGCAGGACGACGGATGAAGGTAGCCACGAGAGCGCCCCCGAGGGCGGCTGCGGCGCCGGCCCAGAAGACGGTCTGGTATGCCGTGAGGGTCGGCGCCCCCGCCGCCGGGCCGGCGGTGACCACCGAGGCGGCGAAGACGGCGGCGACCACCGCCGAGGCGGACGAGGTGCCGATCGAGCGCAGCAGCGTGTTGAGCCCGTTGGCCGAGGCGGTCTCGGTGATCGGGACGGCGCGCATGATCAGCGTCGGCATGGCCGCGAACGCCATCGCGGTCCCGACCGAGGCGATGCCCGAGGTGAGCATCACCTGGAGCACGGTCCCGTGCAGCAGGGAGCGGCCGATGAAGCCGAGCGCCATCAGGACCGCGCCGGCGATGAGCACCGCGCGGGGTCCGAGCCGGCGGATCATCGCCGCGGAAACCGGCGACATGAGGACCATCGCGATGCCGCTGGGCAGCATCCACAGGCCGGTGGCGACCACCGACAGGCCGAAGCCGTAGCCGGTCTCCACGGGCATCTGCACCTGCTGCACCGCGGTGAGGAAGTTGGCGAACATCGCGAAGCCGACGAGGACCGACGCGGCGTTGGTGAGCAGCACGGTGCGGCGCATCGAGGTGCGGATGTCGACGAGGGGCTGACCGGTGCGCAGCTCCCACGGCACCCAGGCTGCGAGCACGAGAGCGGCGACCGCGAGCAGGGCGAGTGTGAGCGGCGAGGTCCAGCCCCAGGTGCCGGCCTTGCTCACCGCGAGCAGGAAGCAGGTCAGCGCGACCGACAGGAGCGCCGCGCCCACGTAGTCGAAGCGGCCGCGCGTCTTGACCGTCGACTCGGGCACGACCCGCAGGACGGCCAGGAGCATGACGACCGCGAAGCCGCCGGAGACGTAGAAGAGGGAGTGCCAGTCCCAGGTCTGGTAGATGACGCCGGCCAGCGGGATGCCGACCGCTCCCCCGATGCCGAGGGTCGCCGACATGAGCGCGACGCCGGAGCCGACCCGCTCGGCCGGCAGGTGGTCGCGCATGATGCTGATGCCGACGGGGACCAGGCAGGCGCCGAGGCCGGCCAGCCCCCGGCCGAGGATGACGACGCCGAGGGTCGAGCTGAGCGCCGAGATCAGCGAGCCGAGGATCACCGCCCACATGCAGACGACGAGCATCAGGCGCTTGCCCCACATGTCGGCCAGGCGGGAGATGATCGGCGTGCCGACGGCCGAGGCCAGCAGGGTGACCGTCACCAGCCAGGAGGCGTTGTCGCTGCTCGTGCCCAGGATCTCCGGGAAGTCCGGCAGCAGCGGCAGGACGAGCGTCTGCTGGAGGGAGACGAGGGTCCCGCACAGCGCGAGGACCGTGATCACCAGGCCGGTCGAGGCGGCTGGACGTGCCGCAACCGGCTCGGGTGAACGCATGTTCACCATCGTAGGGCGTGGGACGATGCGGGCATGACCAGGCGCGCCTACGTGATCGACACCCTGATCGTCCTCCTCTTCGCCGTGGCCGGCCGGGCCAGCCACGAGCTCGGCCTGGACCCGCTGGGGGTCCTGGCCACCGGGTGGCCCTTCCTCGTCGGCATGGCGGTGGGGTGGATCGCGGCGGCGTTCGTACCGCGGCCGCTGCGGTCCTGGTGGCTCGACGGCCTGGTCGTCGCGGTCTGCGCGCTCGTCGTCGGGATGCTGCTGCGCTGGGGCACCGGCGAGGGCACGGCGCTGCCCTTCGTGCTGGTCGCCACCGGCGTGCTGGTGGTGGGCCTGGTCGGGTGGCGGGCGGTGGCGGCGGCCCTGACCCGGCGCGCCTGACCGCGCCGGCGCCACTTACGTACGTTCGTTGTTCTTTACTCGTGATGCATCACGAGTAAAGAATCATTCGCGTACGTGAGTGCCAGAGTTGCTCACAGGTAGTGCCCGGGCGTCCCCTGCTCCACCGCGCGGCCGGGCTGGGTGCCGGTGGCGTCCCCGACGAGGGTGCGGATGTAGACGATCCGCTCGCCCTTCTTGCCCGAGATCCGCGCCCAGTCGTCGGGGTTGGTGGTGTTGGGCAGGTCCTCGTTCTCCTTGAACTCGTCCAGGTAGGCCCGCTCCAGGTGCGCCATCCGCAGGCCCTCCTCGCCACGGGTGAGCAGGTCCTTGATCGCCAGCTTCTTGGCCCGGTCGACGATGTTGGCCACCATCGCCCCGGAGGCGAAGTCCTTGAAGTAGAGGACCTCGTGGTCCCCGCCGGCGTAGGTCACCTCGAGGAAGGCGTTCTCCGGCACCACGGCATACATCCGGGCGACGACGGCGTCGATCAGCGCGTCGACGGTCGCCTGCCGGTCGCCGCCGTGCGCGGCGAGCTCGTCGGGGTGCAGCGGCACCTGCGCGGTGAGGTACTTGGTGAAGATGTCCCTCGCGCCCTCGGCGTCCGGGCGCTCGATCTTGATCTTCACGTCCAGCCGGCCGGGGCGCAGGATCGCCGGGTCGATCATGTCCTCCCGGTTGGAGGCGCCGATGACGATGACGTTGTCGAGCCGCTCCACGCCGTCGATCTCGGCCAGCAGCTGCGGCACGATCGTCGTCTCCACGTCGGAGGATACGCCGGAGCCGCGGGTGCGGAAGAGCGACTCCATCTCGTCGAAGAAGACCACGACCGGGCGTCCGTCGGCCGACTTCTCCCTGGCCCGGGCGAAGATCGAGCGGATGTGCCGCTCGGTCTCGCCGACGTACTTGTTGAGCAGCTCAGGGCCCTTGACGTTGAGGAAGTAGCTATTGCCGCCCTCCTCGCCGTCCGCCGGCGCGGTCTGCCGCGCCAGCGAGGCCGCGACCGCCTTGGCGATGAGCGTCTTGCCGCAGCCGGGCGGGCCGTAGAGCAGCACGCCCTTGGGCGGGCGCAGCTGGTGGCTGGCGTAGAGGTCGGCGTGCAGGAAGGGCAGCTCGACCGCGTCGCGGATGGCCTCGATCTGGCCGGACAGTCCGCCGATGTCGTCGTAGGAGATGTCCGGCACCTCCTCCAGCACCAGCTCGGCGACCTCCGGCCTCGGGATGCGCTCGGTGACGAAGCCGCTTCGGGCATCCATGAGCAGCCCGTCGCCGAGGCGCACCTCGTCGGCGCGCAGGGAGCCGGCCAGACGGCATACCCGCTCGTCCTCGCCGCGCACGATGACGACGACCCGGTCCTGACCGAGCACCTCCTTGCAGGTCACGACCTCCCCGGAGCGCTCGTAGCCGGCGACGGCCACGACCGCCTGGGCCTCGTTGAGCAGGACCTCGCGGCCCGGGCGCAGCTCGTCGGTGTCGACCTCGGAGGAGATGTGCGTGCGCACGCGCCGGCCGGAGACCGACAGGTCCACGGTGCCGTCGCCGACGAGCCGGAGCACCTGCCCGAAGGTGAGCGGCGGGCTGGCCATCGCGTCCAGGTCCTCGCGCAGGCCCACGATCTGGGTGCGGGCCGTCCGCAGCGTGTCGGCGAGCTGGTCGTTCTGGGCCTTCATCTCGCCCAGGCGGGTGGTCAGCGTGGACACCTGCTGCTGCAGGTGGCGCTCGCGGGAGGGCTGCTCGCTCACCGCTCGTCCTCCTTCTCCGGTATGCCGTCGCGCGCCGCGGCGGCGGCCTGCGCCTCGCGCACGGTGCGGCGCAGGCGCTTCTCGGTGCGGGTGCGCTCGCCGAGGTCCTCGGCGGTCCACTCCTCCTCGACCACGGGGGTGTAGTCCTCGCCGTAGGCACCCGGGGACGGCCGCCTGGTGCGGCGGTGCTCCTCCACCCCGGGCGCGAGGCGGCGCAGGCTGAGCAGGAAGCCGGTGTGGCCGTGCATCCGGTGCTCGGGACGGACCGCCAGGCCCTCCAGGTGCCAGCCGCGGACCAGGGACTCCCAGGCCACCGGCTCGGTCCACCCGCCCTGGCGCCGGGCGGCCTCGGCGACCCGGGACAGCTGGGTGGTCGTGGCCACGTAGCAGACGAGCACGCCGCCGGGCACCAGCGCGTCGGCGACGACCTCCAGGCAGTCCCAGGGCGCCAGCATGTCGAGCACGACCCGGTCGACGGTGCCCGGCTCGACCGTCCGCGGCAGCGCCTCGACGAGGTCGCCGACCGTCACCGTCCAGGCGGGGTGCTCGCGGCCGAAGAAGGTGTGGGCGTTGGCCCTGGCGATCTCGGCGAAGTCCTCGCGCCGCTCGAAGCTGAGGAGCCGGCCGCCGTCGCCCACCGCGCGCAGCAGCGACAGGGAGAGCGCGCCGGAGCCGACGCCCGCCTCCACCACCGTCGCGCCGGGGAAGATGTCGCCGTAGGTGACGATCTGGCCGGCGTCCTTCGGGTAGACGACCTGGGCGCCGCGCGGCATGGAGAGCACGAAGTCCGCCAGCAGCGGGCGCAGCGCGAGGTAGTCGGTCCCGGCCGTGTGCTGCACGACGGTCCCGTCCGGTGCGCCGATGAGGTCGTCGTGGCGGACGTGCCCGCGGTGGGTGTGGAAGGTCTTGCCAGGCTCCAGGGTGATCGTGTGCATCCGGCCCTTGGGGTCGGTCAGCTGCACGCGGTCGCCGGGCCGGAACGGGCCGCGGCGCAGGTCGGCACCGGTCGCGGGATCAGTCACCCGGTCAGTCTACGAGCGGGCGGCGGGCCGGCCGCGTCGGCTCAGGTCGTCGACGAGGACCGCGCCCCAGGGCCGGTCGTGCTCGTCCAGGAGGCAGACCACGCCCGCGCCCGTGGACCGCATGACGTCCAGGGCCTTGTCCGAGGTCTGGGCGCGGTCCATCCGCACGGCCCAGCCCTCCGGCATCCGCACCGCCACCGCCGAGACCGGCACCCGGGCGCGCTCCTCCGGGGGGACCTTGCCCAGCGAGCCGGCGTGCACCAGCCCGTCCGGCATCGCGCCCGGTGCCTGGACGACCCAGAGCGGCGCCTGCGCCCAGGGCGTCTCGGCGACCAGCGCGGTGGGGGCGACGACGCCGACGCTGCGGGCCACGTCGGCGACGGGGACCCGGGCCGCGACCCTCCCGCGCTGCCCGGCGGCGATCGCCTGGGTCGCGCCCTGCCACAGGAACCACGCGATGACCAGCACCCACAGCATCCGGGTCAGGCTGGGCTGGCTGCCGGAGGCCAGGGGCAGCAGGCCCCAGAGGACGACGAGGAGCGCGACCGCCCGCCCGGCCCAGCCGGCCACCCAGGTGCCGGTGCTGCGACCCTCGCGGCAGCCGAGCACGCCACCGTAGAAGGCGCGCGCGGCGTCGAGGTCGTGCACGTGGTACGCGAGGTGGAACAGGCTGCGCATCGCGAAGGCTTTCTGCAGGGCG
>QEUR01000027.1 GCA_003577095.1 Acidobacteriota bacterium | reverse complement strand
CCGCGGCCCGGGGGTCGCCCACCGCCGCGTAGCCGGCGGCGAGGAAGTGCTCGACCACCCCGGCGTGGTCGAGCACGTTCTCGACCGTCACCAGCTCCCCGCGCCGCGCCTCGACCGGCCCCAGCGCGGCGCGGACCTCCTGCTCGGTGCCCGTCCCGGCGAGGACCAGCAGGCGGAAGCACTGTGCCGCGAGCGGCAGCCTGGCCGCCTCGGCCCGGGGCAGGACCGACTCCAGGTAGCGGCGCGCCAGGGCCGGCTCACCCGCCTCGAGGACCGCGTGGGCCAGCAGCGCGGCGACCGCGGCGGAGGAGGGGGTGGGGCAGTCCTCGAGGTCGCGCACCACGTGGCGGCCGCCCTCCCGCCGGGCGACGGCCAGGCAGACGACGTCCTCGACCGCCGACCACCCGGCACGCCGGTGCTGCGCCACCGCCGCGTCGAGCAGCTCGGTCGCGTCGTCCGCGTCGCGGTCCCGGGCACGCGTCGCCCGCCACCAGGCGAGGGGCATCCTCATCCGCGTGAAGCCGAGCCGGCGCATCGCCCGGGCGCAGTCCTCCATCGCCGCGTCGGACTCCTCCGGGAGCCGGTTCTCCCACGCGACCAGGCCCTCCAGGAAGGACACCCCGACCCGCAGGCTGCCCTCGTCGGGGCCGGTCGCGAGCAGCTCGTGCACGAGCGCCTGGCGGCGCTGCGGCGGCCAGCAGTCCTGCGTCGCGGTGATCGCGTGGACGAGCACCACCTGGAGCAGGCCGACGTCGCCCGCGTCCCGGGCCAGCTCCAGGGCGCGGGCGGTGTCCTGCCCCCTCGGCTCGCCCGAGCCGGTGGCGCAGCGGTCGATGTCGCGCACGACGAGCAGGAGCGCCTGCGCTCCCGGTCCGACGTGGACCAGGGCGTCGTCGATCGCCGCGATGAACGCCTCGCGGTCGGCGCCGGGGGCGGGCCAGGACCAGGGCGCCATCGTGGCCTGCGTGCCGACCATCTCCACGACCAGGTCCCAGGCCCGCAGCGCGTGGGCGACCCTGATCCCCTGCTCGATCTGGCGCTGGGCCTCGGCACCTCTCGACAGGTGCAGCAGCGCGGTCGCCGCCCCGTGGTGCGCGTGGGCGACCGCCTCCCCCTGCTCGGACGCGAGGTCGAGGACGTCGCGCCACCCCTCCAGCGCCTCCGCCCAGGCGTGGCGGTGCAGGGCCGCGTCGGCGGCGCGGGCCCGCCAGGTCGCGGCGCGCTCCCGGTGCGCCGACGACAGGTCGCGGGCGGCGAGGGCGTGCGAGGCGATGGCGGTCACGGTGTCCGGCCCGGGGCCGACCTGCTCCTCGAGGAGCCGGCTCGCGCGGTCGTGCAGCCGGACCCTCTGCGGCGCGCTCAGCTGCCCGTACGCCGTGTCGACCGCGAGAGCGTGGACGAAGGAGTAGCGGGCCTCGTCCTCCACGAGCAGCCCGGCGGCGGCGGCGACGTCCAGCGCGGAGAGCACCTCCTCCGTCGGCAGGTCCAGGAGCGCCGCCACGAGCTCCGGCGTGACCGTGCGACCGAGCACCGAGGCCGACAGCAGCACCCGGACCACCTCCTCCGGCAGCTGGTCGATGCGTTCGCGGAGCACGTCGCGCACCCCGTAGGGGATCGGCAGCGTCGCGGGGTCGAGGTCGGCCAGGTCCTGCCTGCCGGCCAGCAGCGCGGCGTAGTGCCGGACGAAGAACGGGTTGCCACCGGTGAGCCTGGTGACGTGCTCGTCGAGCTCGGCGGCGTGCGGACCGGCGACGGCGCCGATGAGCTCGGCCACCGCCTCCGTCGGCAGCCCCTCCAGGTGCACCCGGACGACGCCGGCCCGGGAGAGCGCGGCGAGCGCGCCGAGCACCGGGCGGCCGGCCTCCTCGGTCGTGCGGCGGGAGAGGGCCACCACCACGGGTGCCTGCAGCCGGGCCTCGGCGACGTGGCGCAGCAGCCGCAGGGTGGAGGAGTCGGCGTGGCCCAGGTCCTCGAGGACGACGAGCAACGGACGGCGCCGCGCCCGGTCGGCCAGCAGCGCGAGCACGGCCTCGTAGAACGCCAGCATCGGCCGGGCCGTCCTGGCGGGCTCGTCGGAGACCGCGGACCGCACCACCTCGGCCACCTCGGGCGGGGCCTCGTCCAGGACCGACCGGACCATCTCGATCCAGGGCCAGAGCGCCGGGACGAGGTCGTCCCCGTGGTTGTGCCCGGTGAGCACCTCGAAGCCGCGCTCCTGGGCGTGCGCGGTCAGCCGCGCCAGCCAGGCCGACTTGCCGATGCCCGGCTCCCCGGTCACGAGGAGGAAGCGCGTGCGGCCCTCGTCGACGACCTGGCGGAGGAGCTCCACCCCGCGAGCGGTCTCCGCGTCGCGGCCGACGAGGAGGGCGGGCCCGCCCCGCGGGCGGTCCGTGCGCAGGGCGTCGGAGCCGGTCAGGAGCGGCTGGGTCAGCGCCTCGTGGTCCTGGTGGAGCAGCTGCTGCTCCAGGGCCGTGGTCTCGGCGACGGGGTCGACGCCGAGGTCGTCGGCCAGCGCCGCGCGCAACCGGCGCATCGTCTCCAGCGCGCCGGCCTGGCGGCCGCTGCGGTACTGGGCGAGGGCGTGCAGGCACCAGAGGGTCTCCCGGTAGGGGTGCTCGCCCACCACGGGGGACAGCAGCCGGACCGCGGCGTCCGGGTGGTCCAGGTCCAGCAGCACGCGGGCGTGCTGGGCCAGGAGGTCGGTATGCAGCTCGTGGAGCCGGTCCGCGTGGGCCTGGGACTCCGGCGCCTCGACGCCGGCGTAGGGCGTGGACCACAGCGCCTCGGCCTCGGTGCACGCCTCGACCACCTGCTCCGGGCCCAGCGGGTGGTCGAGGACCCGGCGGGCGAGGTCCTCGTAGGCCCAGACATCGACGGCATCCGGCTGCGCCCGGAGCAGGTATCCGGCCGTCGTGCTGACGATGCGCGTGCCGCCCCGGCTGGGCCGGTCCGGCTCCAGGAGCGAGCGCAGCCGCGACACGGCCACCTGGACCAGCCCCAGCGCCGTCGGCCCGGCGTCCTGGCCCCACAGGTCGGTCGCCAGGCGCGCAGCGGGCACCGCGGTCCCGCGGGTGGCGATGAGGGTGGCCAGGACCTGCCGCTCCCTGCGCCGTCCGATCGAGGTCGTCACCCCGTCCACCGAGACGCGGAGCTCGCCGAACGCGCTGTAGGACACGCTCATGGCCGAAGCATAGGAGCGCACGGTCCCTCCCCGCCGGGCTCCGAGGGACCGATATTGGGCTCCCGGGTTGGCGATCGAGGTTAGGGACCTCACTGGCGCCTACCGCCGGACCACCCGGCCGCCGCGCCTGGCTCCGGACACCGCGATCGCCGGGATCGTCGAGGCGGCACGGCCCGTGACGACCGGCGTGCGGAACGTGCACGCTGCCCGTCGCGACCTGGGCAGACGCCGGCCGGGCACCTCCATGTGCACGCCGGTCGTCACCGGTCCTCGTCAGTGAGCTCCAGCCGCATCACCGTCCGCCGGGGCGTCGGCCGCGACACCTCGCGCAGGCGCGCCGCCCGCACCTCGACGGGGAACTTCGCGAACGCCTCGCCGGGCGCGAGCTGGTAGCGCTGGCACTGGCACCGGTAGCCGGGCCCGCGACCGCCGAAGACCGCCTCGATGTCCTCCCACGTCGACTCGTTCGCCGGGACGATACCCAGCGGCCGGGCCTGCTCCTGGGTCACGGGTTCCATCCTGCACCCGGCGGCACGCACGCCTTCCATCCTGCACCCGGCGGCACGCACGCCGCCCGCCTCCAGCGGGGCTTGGCACGCCGCCGCCCCGGGACTATGGTCTGCCGGATGCGTCCGAAGCAGCTTGCGGTCGTCGGCACCGTCTGCCTCCTCTCCGGCATCCTCGGCGTGGCCCTGAGGGTCGGCGTGCCGGAGGTGGCGGAGCCGTACGTCTGGTACCCGCTCTGGACGGCGATGGTCTACCTGTCCACCATCGTCGGGGCTGGACTGCTCATGATCGGTCTGTCGTTCCGCCCCGTCGGTCCGGCACCCCGCCCCCGGCGACCGGCGCGGGCGCTGCGGAGCCAGCCGGGCCGGGGCGCCGGCTGACCCGTCAGCGGGACGGCAGCTCGCAGGCGGTCAGGACGTCGCGCATCGCCATCTCAGGGCCGGTCCGCGGCTCCTTGAAGGTTCCCCGCACGGTCACCACATGTCCGTCGGCCTCGACCGACTCCGGGTCGAAGAGCTCCTGCATCGGCTGCCGGCTGACCGGGTCCTGCCCCTGCCGCAGCCACGTCTGCCGCGCCTGCGCGTCCTGCTGGGCCGCCTCGTGCGAGGCGAGGACCAGTCTGGCGACCGTCTCGAGCCGGCCGGCGGCGGACTGCTGGAGGTGGCCGGTGGCGGTGCAATCGGCGACCCCGCCGCGCAGCACGGCGAACTCGGCACCCGACAGGCCCTGGGTCAGCTGCTCGAAGCCCTCCGAGCCGGACGCCGCGTCGGCGTCACCGTCGACCACGTCCACCACCTGCTCGGGGCTGGCGCCGACCACCACCAGGTGCTCGTCCTCGAGCAGCGTGAGGTCCTGCATCTGGGGCGGCCATGCCTGGCCGAGCGCGCCCGGGTCCTCGCCGGCGTCCTCGATCGTGAGCCGGTCGTGGCCCCTCAGGTCCGCCCTGGCGTATCCCGCGCCGGCCAGCTCGTCGGCGACGTCGCCGAGGTCGACGTCGTCGTCGAGCCGGTAGACCTCCCAGGCGACCCCCGCGCCGTCGACCCCGGACATCCACCAGTCGACGTCGAGCTCGCCGAACGGAGCGTCCTGCGCGCCGGCCGCGAAAGCCGCTAGCGGCGTGCTGACGGCACCGGCGTCGCTCTCCTGGAGGTAGCGCAGCCGCTCCTCCTCGGAGGCGTCGCCCTCGATGCCCTCCACCCCGACCCTCTCCGCCCAGGCATCCCGGTTGACGTAGGTGATCTGCGTTGTCTGCGCCGGCGCGACCTCCAGGGCCCGAGGGAGGCCCTCGGGCTCCCCGGCCGAGCGCATCGCGACCGCGACGACGGCGAGGACAGCCACCCCGGCGGCGGCGCCGACGACGGCTCTGGAACGTGTTCGCATGGATCCTCCGAGAGTTCAGCCAGGGCGTGCTTCGTGCGGGTCCCGGCCCGCGGGCACCCAGCGATCCTGCCCCACCAGGTCCGGCAGCGCCATCCAGAACGTGGACCCCTCGCCCTCGAGGGAGGCCACGCCGACCGCGCCGCCGTGCGCCTCGGCGATGAGCCTGACGATCGCCAGGCCCAGCCCGGAGCCCTCGACCTGCCCGGCGTTGTCGGCCCGGGAGAAGCGCTCGAAGACCCGCTCCAGCTGGTCCTCGGGGATGCCGATGCCCTGGTCGGTCACGCTGATCACCAGGTAGCGGCGCGCCTCGCGGGCACCGGCCGCCACCGCGCCGACGGCGGAGGGCGAGCCGGTCAGCGCCCACGCGGAGGACACCTCGACCGGCGTGCCGGGCTGGCTGAACTTCACCGCGTTGGCGGCCAGCTGGACGACCGCCTGGAGCACCCGGTGGCGGTCCATCCGGATGGTGCCCTCGGCGCTCGCGTGCAGGCGCCAGGCGCGGTCCCCCAGCGCGGCGACCCGGTCCATCGCCTCGACGGCCGCCTCGGTGACGTCGACCGGCCCGATCCGCAGGAAGTCCGGCCGCTGCACGCGGGCGAGCATGAGCAGGTCGTCGACGAGCCGCTGCATCCGGTCGACCTCGTCGAGGACGAGCCGCCGGGTGGCCTCGACGTCCTGGGGGTCGTCGGCGCTGAGCAGCTCGGCGTTGCCCCGGACGATGGTCAGCGGCGTGCGCAGCTCGTGCGCGGCGTCGTCGAGGAACTGCCGCTGCTGCTGCACGCCGGCCTCGATCCGGTCCAGCATCTCGTTGTAGCGCACCACGAGCTCGGCCACGTCGGTGTCCGCGCCGCTGACGTCCACCCGCCGCGACAGGTCCTCGGTCGTGGTGGCGGCGGTGGCGGCACGCAGCTGGTTGAGCGGCCGGAGCAGGCGGCCCAGGAGCAGGTGCGCCAGCCCCGCGACGGCCGCGAGCACGAGCACCGCCAGGACGGCGTAGGTCAGCGCCTGCTGGCGGATCTCGGCCCGCTGCTGTCCGATGTCGTTGGCCACCACGAAGCGTGCCGCCCTCGTCTCCCCCGGCAGCTGCACGTCCGCCACCAGGACGCGCAGCTGCGTGCCCTGGGTGCGCAGCTCGGTCATCCTGGGCCGCCCCGGCTCGACCTGGAGGGACGTCGCGGCCGCCTGCACCTCCTCGTCGACGATGTCGAAGGTGCGGGCGCCGCCGGAGTAGACCGGCTCCTCCCCCTCGACCAGGCCCATCATCGCCTCGTCGTCCCCCGGCACCGCGGTGGTGAGGAAGGCGAAGAACAGGTCCTGCACGTCCTGGTAGGGCTCGCCGTCCTGGGCCGGCCCGCCCTGGGCGATGTTGCCCAGCTCCTCGACCTCCTGCTGCAGCTCCCGGTCGACCCGCTCGTTGAGCGAGGCGAGCTGCACGCCGTAGCTGACCACCCCCACCACGGTCAGCCCGGCCGTCATCACCGCCACGATGAGGACGAGCAGCCGCTGCCGGACCGACCGCCGCCTCCTCACGCCGGCTCCAGCACGCCGTGCGCCAGGAGCGCGAAGGACACCAGCCAGTGGGTCGCCATGAAGTCGCCGTCGACGATGTGGTGCAGCACGGCCTCCTCCTGCGCGTCCGCCGCCGCCCGCAGCCGGTCGGCCACGTCGGGCAGGTGCGCCGCCAGCTCCCGCAGGTGCCAGGCGCGGCTGAGCGCCAGGCCGAGCAGGTGGGCGTACTGGCCGTCGGTGGGGTCGCGCACCTCGGGCACCTCCAGCAGGTGCTCGTGGCGCCCGTCGCCGAGGCCGGGCAGGAAGCCGGCCAGCCACTCGGCATACCGCCCGGACGGCAGGACGTGCGCCATCAGGACGGCCTCGGTCAGCGCCGGCGACAGGAAGTCGGTGCCGCCCGGCTCCCACGCGGTGGGCGCCTCCGCGTCGTCGCCGAACCAGTCCAGCGCCCGGCCGCGGCAGGCGTCGACGACGTCCCCCCGCCCCAGCCGCCCGTAGGCGTCGACCAGCAGCCGGAGCGCGAACGCGTCGTTCTGGTGCTTGCCGTGCCGCACCGGGTAGGGCTGCCGCGGCAGCCACCCCAGCACCAGGTCCGCGACCGCCTCGCCGAGCGGGGCGGTCGCCCCCGCCCACGACGCGACCTCGGTATGCGGTGCCGCGCCCCCGCGCGCCGCCTCCGCGAGCGTCGCCACCAGCTGGGCGGCCCAGGCCCACCCGTAGGGCCGCTCGAAGGAGGGGCGGGCGCGCAGGTAGTCGACCTCGACGGCGACGTGCCCGGGCCGCAGCCGCTGCCCGAGGAGGGCGACCACCACGGAGCGCTCCTCGGGGCCGAGCGCGTCGGCATACCTGGTCAGGAGGGTGACCAGGGACCACTGGACGTGGACGCAGGAGTGCCAGTCGAGGGCGCCGTGGAAGCTCGGATGAAGGCGCTCGGGCACCAGGTGGGTGTCGTCCGGGCCGGTGACGACGTGGCCCGGCACCCACGGGTAGGTGGTGCCCACGACCGCGCGGCCGACGCGGCTCCACGCGGCGGCGTCGGCGGGCGGGACGGGCATGGGCCCCATTGAACACGGTCCGCCCGCGCAGGGTGGGCGCGAAGGACCCCCTCGCCCTGGTGCCAGGGGGTCCTCCGGCGCCCGGTCCGACCGGACGTGCAGGCCGCCCCCTGCGCGGTCTGACTGACTCTCCCAGGCGTCGCGGCCGGACCGCCACACCCGAAGGGATGACGTCCGCGCTCACTAGAATCGCGGGATGACCGCGGACGAGGAGCACTACTACGTCGCGCTCGGGGACGGGCGCTACCGGCCGACCAGGCACACGATGGGAGCCTGGAGCGAGGACGAGCAGCACATGGCCGTCGTCACCGGCCTCCTGGTGCACAACCTCGAGCGGCACGAACCGCGGCCCGACCTGCAGTGGGGCCGGATGACCTTCGACATCCTGGGGATGATCCACCGCTCGGAGACGACGGTGCGGACACGCACCCTTCGCCCCGGCCGGACGATCGAGCTGGTCGAGGCGGTCGCGAGCTCGGGCGGCCGCGACGTGGTGCGCGCCAGCGCCTGGCGGCTCGTGCGCGGTGACACGGCACAGGTAGCCGGCGCGGAGGCCGAACCGCTGCCGGACCCGGACACGGTGCCGGTATGGCAGGGGATGGAGCACTGGGGCGGCGACTTCCTGCGCACCCTGGAGTTCCGCGCGCTGGACGGGCTGCGGCCGGGACGCGGCAAGGTCTGGGTCAGGACCGGGCACCCGCTCGTGGCCGGAGAGGAGAGCTCGGAGCTGGCCCGCTGGTGCGGGATGCTCGACGTCGCCAACGGCATCGCGTGGCGCCAGCCCCCGCAGGAGTGGCTCTTCCCCAACGTCGACCTCACCCTGCACCTGCACCGGCA
Organism: Acidobacteriota bacterium; assembly: GCA_003577095.1. Classification (GTDB taxonomy): domain Bacteria; phylum Actinomycetota; class Actinomycetes; order Actinomycetales; family Dermatophilaceae; genus Ornithinicoccus. The sequence continues at coordinate 7,430 of QEUR01000027.1, read as the reverse complement.
GCCGGAGGGACCGTGGGTCGGGCTCGACACCCAGGTGTCGTGGGGGCCGACCGGCATCGGCCAGTCGTCCTCGGCCGTGCACGACGAGCGCGGGCCGGTCGGCACGGTGGAGCAGTCGCTCACGCTGCGGCCGAGGGGCTGACCGCGCGCACCCACCCGATCGGGTGGTCTCGGATAACGATTGGGTCAAGCCACTGGCTTTCGGCCGAACCAGCGATGAATATAGGACGCGGATCCCCGGACGACAGCGTGGTCGGCGGGGTTCCTCTTTGCGTGGAGACCATCGATGTGACACAGATCACAGCGCGATCCTGCAACATTCCGGCCGTCCCCGACGTCATTACTAGTGTCAGGACGGGACACCTGACACTCCTCGTCACGAGGGGGTCGCCCGCGGCGATGACGACGCGTGCAGCGGGCGGGGCGCAGGGTCAGGGGACCTGGCGCCCCGCCCCTGCCATGTGGCCCGTCAGGACGCGAGCAGCGGCCGCCCCTAGACTGGGCGGCCCGACCGAGGAGGACGCATGATCCGCAAGATCCCTCGCGCCGCCGCGCTCGTCGGGGCTCTCGCGCTCGGCCTCACCGCCTGCGGCGACGTGACGGTGCCGGGTAGCGGCGCCGGTCCGACCGGTGCGACGACCGCCGCCCCTGCGGAGACCAGCGCGCCGGACGATCCGACCGCCGCCACCACGACCACGGAGGACGAGATGCAGTCAGCCAAGCCCGTGCCGGTGCCCCCGTCGGCGACGCCTCAGCTGCCGACCGGCCCGGTGCCCGACGCCGTGCTCGAGCGCGCCGACGTGCAGGCGGCGATCCAGGACTACGCCGAGCGGATGGACGTGCCGGTGGAGGAGGTCAAGGTCGCCGGCTACGCGGACGTCACCTGGTCCAGCGGCGCCCTGGGCTGCCCCAAGCCGGGCATGATGTACACGCAGGCGCTCGTGCCGGGCCACCAGCTGGTCCTGAGCGTCGACGGCAAGCTGGCCAGCTACCACGCCGCCGACGACAAGCCGTTCACCTACTGCGCGAACCCGGTCCCGCCCGTGGGTGGCGGCGCGACGAGCTGAGCCGAGCAGCAGGTGCGTCAGGCCTCGGCGGTCACTCTCCCCCCTCGCGGATGACGTGGACGGCTAGCACCTCGGGCACCTCGTAGGTGTGCAGCTCGCGGACCAGGGCGGTGACCCGGGGCAGGTGGGTCGTCGTGGTGTGCGCGAGCAGCAACCACTCCTCCGTCTGGTGCACCGTGCCCTCCCAGAAGTAGATCGAGGCCATGGGGCCGAGCACGTGCACGCTCGTCACCAGCTCCCGCGCGACCAGGTCGCCGGCGATGCGCTGCGCCGAGCCGGCGCTCGCGACAGCGACGCGCACCTCGACCGGTTCCGGCTCCCGCCCGTCGAAGGGCGGCATCGGCACCACGACGTGGCTCCCGGGACTCTCCGCGCCGGACCCGATGCCGCCCACGACCTCGTCCTGGCCCGTCATCGGCGATGCCGGCTCCGGTGACGCCGCCGCGAGGGTGCACCAGCGTCCACCGACCCTGGTCCGCTCGCCAGCTCTGGCCGGTCTCGCGCAGAGCTCAGCGGGGGAGCCACCGCGCTCCGCCCTCGCCGGACCGTGGCTCCCACCGCGCCGGCATCAGTAGGCACCCTTCGAGTCCGGCCGCACGACGACGCGGGCGGTCCGCAGCAGGATCATGAGGTCGAGGAGCGGCGTCCAGTTCTCCACGTAGTAGAGGTCGAGACGGACCGCCTCCTCCCAGGACAGGTCGCTGCGGCCGCTGATCTGCCACAGGCCGGTCATGCCGGGCTTGACCAGGAGACGACGGCGCGTGGCGGCCTCGTACTCGGCGACCTCGCGGGGCAGCGGCGGTCGCGGGCCCACCAGGCTCATCTCGCCGCGCAGGACGTTGAGGAGCTGGGGCAGCTCGTCGAGGGAGTACTTGCGGATCACCGCACCTGGTCTCGTCACCCGTGGGTCGCTGCGGAGCTTGAACAACGGCCCGGCCGCCTCGTTGACGGACATGAGGCTGGGCAGCTGCTTCTCGGCGTCGACCACCATGCTGCGGAACTTCCACATCCCGAAGGAGCGTCCGTCCTGCCCCACCCGCACCTGCCGGAAGAACACGGGTCCGTGGTCGTCCAGCCAGATCCAGAGAGCGACCCCCGCGATCACCGGCGAGAGCAGCAGCAGCATGATGGTCGCGGTGGCCCGGTCCATCACGGTCTTGAGGACCAGGCGAGGCCCGGAGAAGGTCGGTGCCTCCACGTGGATCAGCGGCAGGCCCTCGACGGGCCGGGTCAGCACGCGCGGACCGGCGACGTCCATGAGGCCCGGAGCGACGACGAGGTCGATGTCGGTGCCCTCCAGCGCCCAGCCGAGGCGGCGCAGCCCCGCGTGCCCGAGCCCGGCGGACGAGGAGACGGCGATCACGTCGACGCCCAGCTCCATCGCGCGGACCAGCACGTCCGACTCCGGGCCGAGCACCGGCACCCCGTTGGCAGTGCCCGTGGCACCGTCCACGCAGGCACCCACCACCTGGTAACCGGCGCTCGGCGTCCGCCCGAGCGCCACGACCAGGCTCGACACGTGGTCCTGGTCGCCCACGAGCAGCACCTTGTCGCACAGCCGCCCATCGCGGCGCTGCCGCACCAGCCAGCCTCTCGCCACCCACCGCCCGGTGAGAAGCAGCAGGGTGCCCAGGGGGAAGGCCACGAGCACGTACCCGCGGGCGAAGTCGAGCCGGAACGCGAACGCGACGATCGCCAGGGTCGCGAAGAGCCACATCGAGGCCCGGAAGACCTGCCGGTACTCCTGCACGCCGTGCCCGACGAGACGTCCGTCATAGGCGTGCACCAGGTGCAGCACCGCCACCCAGCAGAGCACGAGCGCGACCGACACCGTCAGGTAGTCGACACCGGTGAGTCCGGTCAGCGGCGGCCGGTCGTCCGTGCCGAAGCGGACCAGCTGGGCGGTCGCCGTGGCGAGCGTCACCACCAGCAGATCGACGAGGCGCAGGCCGTGGAGGTACGAGTCGAGGTAGCGGCGCGCCCGCGGCGGGGCCTCCCGGTGGGAGACCCACGTCTCCGGCACGACGAAGAGCGAGGCCAACGAGCCAGCGGTGGCAGCGCTGACCTCTGCGGAGCGCCCCTGCGCACCCCGCTGCATCTGCACTGAAGCGGTCAAGAGAACGGTCCCATCTGCCAAGACCCGCCGCAGGTGGCACTTTGCCGACTGCAGGGCGGGTCTTTACCTGTTCTTTACCTTTCGCACCATAGCCCTCCTCGGGTGTGCGCACCACCACATCGCCGGAATTGGTTCACGCGAGCCCGGTGGGGCAGGTGTGATTCCTGGGACGTCGATACTTGTCTTTATCCGTTGTTTTGATGGTTCCCCGAAAAGACGTATGCCGAGAGGCTGAGATCGGCGCGCAGCGCCACGTGGTCCCCTCGCCGGATCCCGGCATCCTGCGTGGTGGCGGCCATGGCGCCTACGCCCTCGACGTCCACCTGGAGCTGGACCGCGTCGGACACCGTGACCGCCCTGCGGACGATGCCGCGCAGCTGTCCTGACGCGTCCACGCGAAGGGCCGCGCGGCGCAGCGCCAGGGTCCCGGTCGGCGGGTCGCCGCTCGCACCGGCGGCGCGGCGGAAGGCCAGGAGCGGAGCACCGGAGAGGAATGTCTCGAAGCCGACGAACTCGGCGACGTCACGCGTCGCGGGGGCACGCCACACCTCGGAGGAGGGGCCCTCCTGGGCCACGCTGCCGGCGAGCATGACAGCCATCCGGTCGGCGACGGTGAAGGCCTCGTCGTGGTCGTGGGTGACCAGCAGCGCGGTGGTGCCCGTGGCCACGAGGATCTCGCGCAGGTCGCCGGCGAGCCGGTCGCGCAGCGAGCGGTCGAGCGCGGAGAGCGGCTCGTCCAGGAGCAGGAGCACCGGGTCGGCGGCGAGGGAGCGCGCCAGGGCCACGCGCTGCTGCTCGCCGCCGGAGAGCGTGGCGGGGCGCCGGTCGCCGTAGCCCGGCAGGCCGACCAGCTCGAGGAGTTCCTCCACCCGCCGGGTGCGCTCGGCGCGGCCGGCGCGCCGGAGGCGGAGCGGGTAGTCGATGTTCTGCGCGACGGAGGCGTGGGCGAAGAGCTGACCGTCCTGGAACATGAGGGCGAAGCCACGCTCGTGGGTCGGCACGCCGGCCAGGTCGCGGCCCTCCCAGCGCACCGTGCCGGCGTCGAGGCGCTCCAGCCCTGCGACGGCGCGCAGCAGGGTCGACTTGCCGCACCCGGAGGGACCGAGCACGGCCAGCACCGAGCCGGCCCCGACGCGCAGGGAAACGTCCTCGACCGCGGTGGTCCCGCCGAAGCGGACGGTGACGCCCTCGAGCTCGAGCATCAGAAGGTCCCCACCGATCCCACGCGCAGACGCTCCACGACGCCCATGACCGTGACCGTGAGCAGCGCCAGGACGACGCTGGCCGCCAGGGCCATGCCGAGGTTCTCGGCGCCCGGACGGGAGATGAGCTGGTAGATGACGACCGGGACCGTGGGACGGTCGGGACGGGCCAGGAAGGAGGTCGCACCGAACTCCCCCAGCGACACGGCGAAGGCGAAGCCGGTCGCGGCCAGCAGCGGCCTCGCGAGCACGGGCGCCTCCGTCGTCCACGCCGCCCGCCAGGGGCCGGCGCCGAGCGCGGCGGCGGCCTCCCGCTGGCGGGGGTCGACGGAGCGCAGCACCGGCGCCAGGGTGCGCACGACCAGCGGCAGCGCCACCATCGCCTGCGCGACCGGCACCAGCACCGGCGAGGTCCGCAGGTCCAGCGGCGGCCGGTCCAGGGTGATGAGGAAGCCGAAGCCCACGGTCACCGCGGAGATCCCCAGCGGCAGCATGAACGCCCCGTCCAGCGCCGACACCACGCCGGCCCAGAGCCGCTGCCCCGGCCGCCGCGACACGACGAGCGCGACGACCAGCCCGAGGACCATCGCCAGCACCGTCGCGTCGACGGCGGTGCGCAGGGAGTTCTCGACGGCCTGGACGACGCTGACCCGCAGCACCGGGGTCGAGCCGGGGTCGGCCAGCATCCGGTAGTTGGCCAGCGTCCAGCCCCCCGCCCGCCGCAGCGAGCGGACGACGAGGGAGCCGACGGGCAGCAGCACGAAGGCCACTGCCAGGGCGGTCGCCACGAGGGCCGGTATGTCGTCGCGCCGTGGCCGACGCGCCGCCGCCGTGGCACCCACCCGCGCCAGCCCCCGCTCCCGCGAGCGCCGGGTCCGCGCGGCCAGGGCGAGCATCACCACGACCGCGGCGAGCTGCAGCACCGAGAGGACGGCGGCGCCCTGCAGGTCGAGGAATTGCGTGGTGAGCAGGTAGATCTCGGTCTCGACCGTCCCGTAGCGCAGCCCGCCCAGCGTGAGCACCACCCCGAAGGCGGTGGAGCAGAAGAGGAAGACCAGCGTGCCCGCGGACACGACCGCGGGGGTGAGGGCGGGGAGGGTGACCGAACGCCATACCTGCCAGGGGGTCGCGCCCAGCGCGGCGGCCGACTCCTCGGCCCGCCGGTCGAGCCCCTCCCACATGCCGCCGACGGTGCGGACGACGACGGCGAGGTTGAAGAAGACGAACGCGAGCAGGATCGGCACCCACGTGCCGTCCCAGCCGAGCACACCCAAGGGCCCACCCCGCGAGAGCAGCGAGCGGAACATCACTCCGACCACGACCGTCGGCAGCACGAACGGCATGACGACCAGGGCGCGCAGCAAACCGCGACCGGGGAAGCGCAGCCGGTAGAGCACGAAGGCGACCGGCAGCCCCAGCGCCAGCGTGAGCGCGGTCCCTGCGGCCGAGCTCCACAGCGTGAACCACAGCACCCGCAGCGTCCGCGTCCGCCCGAGCACGTCGGGGACGCCGGAGAGGTCGAGACTCCCGTCGGGGAAGAACCCGCGGCCGAGCATGCCGGAGACCGGCAGCACGAAGAAGACGGCGAGGAAGGCGACGGGGACGAGCGTGGCCAGCCCGAGCGTGACGCCCTGTGCCGTGAACCGGGGGGTCATCCCGTGGCGATGTCGGCCCACTCCTGCAGCCACGTCTCCCGCTCGGCCTCGATCTGGCGGGCCGGCACCACGATGGGCTCCTCGGACAGCGGGGCGAACTGCGCCCACAGCTGCGGCAGCGGGACCTGGTCGTCGACGGGGTACATGTACATGTTGTCCGGGATGACGGCCTGCACCTCGGGGCTGACCAGCCAGTCGATCACCGCCTGCGCGCCCTCGGGGTTGTCGGTGCCCTCGAGGACGCCGGCGTACTCGGTCTGCCGGAAACAGGTGTCCAGCAGCGCGCTGGTGGTCGGCTGCCAGCCGCCCTCGGGGATGGTGAACGGCGGGCTGGAGGAGTAGGACAGCACGATCGGCCGGTCCCCTCCCCCGCCGCCGGCGGTGAAGTCGACGGTGTAGGCGTCGGTCCAGCCGCTGGTGACCTTGGCCCCGTTAGCCATCAGGTCCTCCCAGTAGGGCTGCCACTGGCCGGGACCGAACGCGCCGATCGTGGCGAGGAGGAACGCCATACCGGGGCTGGAGGTGGTCGCCCCGGGGGTGACGAAGAGGTCCTTGTACTCCGGCTTGAGCAGGTCGTTGAGCGTCGCCGGCGGCGTCAACCCGTTGTTGGCGAACCAGACGTTGTCGACGTTGACGCACACGTCGCCGTAGTCGACGGGGGTCAGGTATGCCGCGTCGCCGCCCTCGAGCGCGTGGTCCGCCGCTGACTCAGGAAGGTTCTTCGGGGTGTACGGCGCTAGCACCCCGTTGTCGATCGCCCGCCCGGAGAAGGTGTTGTCGATCCCGAAGGCGACGTCCCCGATCGGGCTGCCGGCGGTGAGGACCAGCTGGTTGGTGAGCTCGCCCGCATCGCCGGAGAGCTGGATCTGCAGGTCGTAGCCGGTGCTGGCCTCGAACTGGGCGACGAGGTCGTCGGGCAGCGCGAACGAGTCGTGCGTCACGAGCGTGACGGTCGTGGTGTCCCCCGGCGGGGCGGCCTGCGTGGTCTCCCCCACGTCGGAGGTGCCGGTCGCGGCGTCCTCGTCGCCGGAGCCCGCCGGGGCGGGCGCGGTGGCGGGTGACGGCTCCTCCTCGTCACCGCCCATCAGCGTGCACGAGGTAAGCGGGAGGGCCACCGCCAGGCAGGCTGCCAGGGCGCCGGCACGGGTCCGTGTGGTGCGGGTCATCGTCGTCTCCTTGCGACTTCCTTCGCCGGTGCTAACCGGTGCAGGTTCGAGGGTCTGCGGCCCGGGGCCGCACTCTCAGCGCTCGCGCGCTCCCCTGTCGTTTCGTGCCATCGAGGCTAGCACCGCTGTGGCAGGATCGTTCCCATGGCTAACCTCGTCGCGAAAGTCCTCACCGCTGGAGCGGCCGTCGTCGCCGGGATCCTCGCGCGCAAGACGACGGACGG
>QEUR01000334.1 GCA_003577095.1 Acidobacteriota bacterium | reverse complement strand
CACCCTCCGGGGCGCTGTGCAGCCCGTCGATGGTCTGCACAGCGAGGTCGAGCGTGCCCTCCTCGGCCGAGCCCCACGCGTACACGATCGTGTTGGTGCCCTCGGCGAGGTCGAGGTCGGCCGGGCCGAGGACGACGTCCTCGGTGCCCTGCAGGACGACGTCCGCCGAGACCGTCCCGGCGGGCAGGTCCAGCACCTGCTCGTCGGGGTTGGCCAGGCCCTCGATGACCGGGCTGCCGCCCGCGCGGACGTCCACGGCCGGGGCGGCGGCAGCGTGCCGGACGGTGAGCCGGGCCTCGCCCGCGGCGGTCGGGGAGACGTCGTTGGCGAAGGCGGACAGCGTCGGCGCGCCCGATTCGTCCAGGTGCGCGGCCAGGGTGAGGTCGGCGCCCCCCGGGACCTCCAGGCCCTCGGCGGAGAGCGCCGGCTCGGCGGAGCCGGGGGTGTCGCCGTCGGCGTAGATCTCGATGTCGTAGCTGCCTGCCGGCAGCATCATCGGCTCGGTGAGCGTGCCCGGCGCGAAGTCGGGGATGAGCTCCTCCCCGTCGACGTAGACGTCGACGGTGAGGCCCGGGACCCCGTGCAGCACCGAGACGGTGGCCTCGTGGTCGTCCGCGAGGGCGGGCGAGGCGGCCACGGCGCTGGTGACCACGCCGGCGAGGAGGGCGAGAGAGGTGGTCCTACGCATGATGTGCTCCTTGGTTCGCGGGGCGGACCGTTTCCGCCCTCACCCCCTACTACGCGCCGTTCGACGAGCGTGGATTCAGTCTCTGTCTAATCTTTGTCGTAGTGTTGACCAGGGAGTCCGAAAGTTCGTCCAGGGTCGAGTGTCAAGTCTTTGTCCATGTTCGGTGTACGCTGTGCCCCGCACCGGAGAGGAGGTGGCGACGTGCACTACACGGTCAAGCAGGTCAGCACGCTGACCGGCGTCGCGCCGGACACGCTGCGCGCCTGGGAGCGGCGCTACGGCGTGGTCGCGCCGGGACGCACCGAGGGGGGCTACCGGCTCTACGACGAGCACGACGTGGCGCGCCTGCAGATGATGGCGAGGCTCGTCGCGGACGGCACCCCCGCGTCGCTCGCCGCGCAGCAGGTGGAGTCGAGCAGGGCGGCGGCGCCCCCTCCGGAGCCGGTCCGGGCTGGTCCGCCCGTCGACCTCGACCCGGACGCCCTCGTGGTCGCGGCTCGCGAGCTGGATCGCGCCGCGGTGGAGGCCGTGCTGGACCGCGCCCTCGCCTTCGGCTCCTTCGAGTCCGTCGCCGAGCAGTGGCTGCTGCCGGCGCTGCGCGAGGTGGGCGAGGCCTGGGCCGAGGGCCGCATCGACGTCGCTGGCGAGCACCTGGTCAGCGGTGCGCTCCGGGACCGTCTCGGGCGGGCCTTCGACGCGGCCGGCTCGGCGCTGGGCGGACCGGTCGTCGTGGTGGGGATGCCCCCGGGGTCCCTGCACGAGCTGGGGACCCTGACCTTCGCGACCTGCCTGCGCCGCCTGGGCGCCGACGTGCGGTGGCTGGGTGCGGACCTGCCCGTGGAGAGCTGGGCCCATGCCTCCCGCCGGCTGGACCCCTCGGCCGCGGTCATCGGCGTGCCCACCGTCTCGGACCGCCCGGGCGCGGCGGCGGTCGCCGCCCGGGTGCGCGAGGACCGCCCGTCCTCGCTCCTCTTCGTCGGTGGTGCGGGTGCGCAGGAGGACCCGGGGACCACCCGCCTGCCCGAGCCCGTCGCCGAGGCTGCGCTGGAGGTGCTCGTGCGCCTGCGGAAGGTGGGGCGCGGGGAGGCAGGCTGACCGTCCGGTCTCAGCCGGGGCGCCCCGTCGCGCCGCGGACGGCCCGGTACCGGGCGAGCGCTTCCGCGCGCTCCTCGGCGTGGTCCACGATGCGCCGCGGGTACCCGCCGGCGTAGCCGTCCTCGACGGTCCAGGGCTCATGGACCTGCGGGCCCGGGAGATGCGCCAGCTCGGGCACCCAGCGGCGCACGTAGTCCCCCCGGGGGTCGAACCTGCGGCCCTGCGTGACGGGGTTGAAGACGCGGAAGTAGGGGGCGGCGTCGGTGCCCGTCCCTGCCACCCACTGCCATCCGTGGTTGTTGGAGGCGACGTCCCCGTCCAGCAGCCGGTCGAGGAACCAGCGCGCGCCGACCGGCCACCACACGTGCAGGTCCTTGGTCAGGAAGCTCGCGGTGATCATCCGCACC
>QEUR01000026.1 GCA_003577095.1 Acidobacteriota bacterium | reverse complement strand
TCTGCTCCGGCTCGTTCGCGTTGACGGTCTCCACCGGGCTGCCGGTGGCGACGACGAGGGCGTCCCGGTAGACGGAGGCGAGGTCGGTGAGGGCGGCGTCGATGCTGTCGTGGGTCTGGCGGCGGGCCTGGCGCTTCTGGCGGGCCTCGAGCTCGCGCAGGTGCGCGCGGACCGCCGGGGGCTGGGTGCGGGCGGCGGGGTCGGCCCCGAGCTGCTCGAGCAGCGCGCGGCGCTCGTCCTCGGCCCGGTCGGCGGAGACCGAGTCGGCGCCCTCCCCCGCCTCGTCGACGAGGTCCTGGGCGGCCCGCAGCGCCGCGCCGACGCCGGTGAGGGACATCGGGATCGCCACGATCTCCCGGCGGCGGGCGCGGGCGTGCTCGTCGGTCGCCAGCCGGCGGGCGATGCCGATGTGGCTCTGCGCCGCGCGGGCGGCGTAGTGCGCCATCGCCGGGTCGATCCCGTCGCGCTGCACGAGCAGGTCGGCGACGGCGTCCACCGGCGACGTGCCCAGGCGCAGGTGCCGGCAGCGCGAGCGCACGGTGACGATGAGGTCCTCGACCGAGGGCGCACACAGCACCCAGACGGTGCGCGGCGGCGGCTCCTCGAGCGACTTGAGAAGGGCGTCGGCGGCCGGCTCGTTGAGCCGGTCGGCGTCCTCGACGACGATCACCCGCCAGCTGCCGACGGAGGGGCGGGTCTGGGCGAGGACCGCCAGCTCGCGCGCCTCGGCGACCTTGATGAAGGTCTCGGTGGTCGCCACGACGGTCACGTCCGGGTGCGTGCCGGCCATCGCGGTGCGGCAGTCCTGGCACTCCCCGCAGCCGGCGTCGCCGGGAGTGCGGCACTGCAGGGCGGCCGCGAAGGCGCGCGCGGCCACGCTGCGGCCGGACCCGGGCGGGCCGGTGACGAGCCAGGCGTGGGTCATCGCGCCGGGCGTGCCGACGGTCCGCCGCAGCGTCTCCACGACGCGGTCCTGGCCGACCAGCTGGTCGAAGACGCTCACGCGGCCTCCTCCAGCATCCTCGCGACGCGCTCGCGCACGGCGCCGGCGAGCTCCTCCGGCGGGCGGGTGGCGTCGAGGACGAGGTAGCGCCCGGGGTCGTCCCCGGCCAGGTCGAGGAAGGTACGGCGCACGCGCTCGTGGAAGTCGTCGGCCTCGCGCTCGAGCCGGTCGTGCTCCTCGCCCCGGCGGGCGCGGCCCTCGCCGGTCGGCACGTCGAGCAGGACGGTCAGGTCGGGCAGCAGCCCCTCCACGGCCCACACCGACAGCTGGCGGACCTCGTCGTGGCCGAGCCTGCGCGCGGCGCCCTGGTAGGCGACCGAGGAGTCGAGGTAGCGGTCGGTGATGACCACCGCGCCCCGCTCGAGGGCGGGCCGCACGAGCGTGGCCACGTGGTGGGCCCGGTCGGCGGCGAAGATCAGCGCCTCTGCCCGGGGGCTGACCGAGCCGTCGGGGCCGTGCAGGACGAGCTCGCGCAGCGTCCGGCCCAGCTCGGTGCCGCCGGGCTCGTGGGTCCGCACAACGTCCCGGCCCTGCTCGGTGAGCCACCCTGCCAGCAGCCCGGCCTGGGTCGACTTGCCCGCCCCGTCACCCCCCTCGAAGGCGACGAACAGACCCCTCCCGTGACCGCATACCTGGGTCCCGGGAGGGGTCTGCTCGCTCACGCCCGGCAGCCTACGTGACGGGTCTGACGCGGCTGACGGGGCTGTGGACGGCTATGAGGCCTCGCTGGCCGGGAGCGCGGTGGAGCGCACGTCGCGCAGGATCGCCACGAGGCCGTCGACGTCCTGCGCGCGGAAGACGGACTCGGGGCCGGTCGGCGCGTGGTCGGTGAACGGCGACTCGAAGAGCCGCCCCGGCTCCATCACGCCGTTGGCGGTCAGCTCCTCCACGATCAGGTCCACGAACCGCACCTGGTCGACGGTGAAGCGCCTGCCGTCGAGGTATGCCGCGAAGGCCTCCTCCGCGGCGCTGCGGTCCAGGCCGACCAAGGAGCGGACGAGCAGCCCGAGGCCGCCGCTCGCCTCTGCCTGCCGCTCGATGTCGTCGCGTTGGCCGCCTGCCTGGATGAGCATCTCCTCGAGGGCGCTGAGGTCGTCGGGCGTCAGCTGCCGGTTGCGCCGCAGTCGTTGCAGGGCGACGTTGTCCTCGTGCTGCCGCAGGTATGCGGTGGCCTTGGCCCGGAAGCGCTCGGGGTCGGTGCCCGGGGTCACCCTCGGCAGGGTGATCTCGACGGCCTCCCCGAGGGTGTCCTCGAAGTCGGTGTAGAGCGGGTTGCGGCGGGTCTTCTCGATGAAGCGGACCAGTCCGCGCAGCCGGAGCCGCACGAGCTCCAGCATCGGGAGGGTGACGTCCATCCACCACTCGTCGCCGGCGACGGACTCGATGAGCACGGCTTGGGCGGCCACCGACGGGATCGCCGTCCTGGTCAGCAGCGCCGAGGCGATCTGCTGCACGGTCTCCCTGACCTGCTCGGCGGTGAGCGCGTCGCCCTCGAGCTGAGCGAGCTGGCGCCTGAGGATGAGCAGGTCGAAGCGCTTGGCGTCCTCGTCGGTGTCCTTGGCCGACGACGGCAGCCCAGCCAGCGTGAGCGCCCGCTCGGCGCGCTCCGGGGTGAGCTCGTCCCAGGCGCCGCGGTCGGCGAGCTCCTCGACCGCCCTCCGGTGCCTGCGCACCAGGACGTTGTCGAGCGTCATGCCCGAGACGAACGCGTGCAGGGTGTCGGCCGTCTCGCGGCGCAGGTCCGGCTCCGTGTCGCCCAGCGCGGTCAGCAGGCGGATCCGCGCCTCGACGATCCGCTGGGTGAGCGACTTCTGGACGGATCCCTCGGAGCCGGGCAGCTCCTGGCTGAAGTACTCGAGGTTGCCGCAGAAGTCGAAGACCAGGAAGTCCTGCTTGTCCTCCCCCGGGCCGAACAGGTCGGGCCGCAGCCTGGTCCCGCGCCCGATCATCTGCCAGAACTTCGAGGAGGACCTGACCATCTTGAAGAAGACGAGGTTGACGACCTCCGGCACGTCGATCCCGGTGTCGAGCATGTCGACGCTGATCGCGATGTCGGGCGCCTTCGACGGGGTCGAGAACTCGTCGATGAGGGACTGGGCGTATGGCGTGCCGTGCGTGATCACGCGCGCCGCCTTGCCGGCGAGCTCGGGGTAGGCGACGTCGAAGCGCCGGGCGACGAAATCGGCGTGCGCCTGGTTCTTGGCGAACACGATCGTCTTGCCGATCCGGTCGCCGCCGTCGACCTTGTAGCCGTCGGTCATGAGTGTGGCGAGCACCTTGTCGACGGTGTCCTCGTTGAAGAGGAAGCGGTTGAGCTCCTCGGCCCCGACCTCGTCGGGGGGTCCGTCCTCACCCCACTCGAGGCTGTCCCACTCGTCCTTCTCCTCCTCGGTCAGGTCGTCGTACCTGATGCCCTGGCGCAGGAACTTCGTGCCGACCGAGACGGCGCGGGGCGGCACGAGGTAGCCGTCGGCGACGGCCTCGTCGAGGCTGTAGGCGTCGGTGGGCACGCCGTCCTCGAGGTGGAAGAGCCGGTAGGTGTTGTGGTCGACCTCGTCCTTCGGGGTGGCGGTCAGCCCCACGAGGAGCGAGTCGAAGTGGTCGAAGATCGCGCCGTACTTGGCGTAGACCGACCGGTGCGCCTCGTCGATCACGACCAGGTCGAAGTAGCCCGGGCCGAAGCGGCGACCCGCGTCGTCCACCTGGTTGATGAGGTTGAGCATGGTCGGGTAGGTCGACACGTAGACCCGGCCGTCCGTCGCCTTGTCGGTCACCAGGTTGACGGTGGTCGCCCCGGGCAGGTGCGCCTTGAAGGCGTTCGCCGCCTGCGTGACCAGGGCGGTCCGGTCGGCGAGGAAGAGGACCCGCTTGACCCAGTTGGCCTTCATCAGCTGGTCGACCAGGGCGATGACCGTGCGGGTCTTGCCCGAGCCCGTGGCCATCACGAGCAGCGCCTCGCGCTGCTTCTCGTCGAAGGCGGCCCCGACCGCCTTGATCGCCCGCACCTGGTAGGGGCGGCCGGCGATGTGCGAGCTGACCGGCGCGGTGCCCAGCGGCAGCCGGGTCTGCCGGCGCTGGACCAGCAGCTCGAGCTCGTCGCGGGTGTAGAAGCCGCTGACCTCCCGCGGCGGGTAGCCGGCTGCGTCGTCCCAGATCCAGTGCTCGTAGCCGTTGGTGTAGAAGATGACCGGCCGGCGGCCGAACCGCTGCTCGAGGCAGTCGGCGTAGAGCTTGGCCTGCTGCTGACCGACCTGGGGGCTCTTCCTGGTCCGCTTGGCCTCGACGACCGCGAGGGGCAGGCCGTCGGTGCCCCAGAGGACGTAGTCGACGTAGCCGACGCCCTGCGCGTTCGGCATACCCGTGACCTCGAACTCACGGTCCCGCTCGTCGGTGAGCGGCCAGCCGGACTCGTGCAGGAGGACGTCGATGAAGGCGTCCCGGGTGGCCGCCTCGTCGTAGTCGCGGTCGTCGGTCCTGGCGGTCGCCGCCTGCGCCGCCCTCACCTGCTCGCGGAGCGCGGCGATCTCGGCGTCCTTGGCGGCGGCCAGCTGGTCCTTCTCTTCCAGGGCCTTGGCGTAGGCCGCGTCCTGGGCCTCGAACTTCTCCGCCAGTGCGCGCACCTCGGCCGGTGACAACGGGGACGCGTTGGCCGCGAGCGCCGGGTCGAAGGCGGCACCGGTCGGCGCGAGGTCGGGCCGGGCGGAGTGGTGGAAGGCGGCCCAGACCATGACGTGGTGCAGCTCGCGGAGCACGGCGAGCGCATCGTGCCGGGCGATCGGCTGGTCCTTGTGGACGGCGGCGTTGCCGACCGTGCGGATCAGGTTGAGCTTCTGGGTGATGCCTGTCCCGGTGACCGCCTTGAACTCGGTCGAGTTGGTGCGCGCCGCGAGGTCGTCCTTGTAGGGCGGGGGCAGCTGGAGGAGATCGTAGAGGTGGCGGACGAGCAGCTCGGTCGCGCGCCGGCTGTAGATGCAGGCCGCCCGCGGGTCGCTGGCGAGGTAGGACTCGGCCCGGGCGCAGTCGGCGTGGAGCGCGGGGAAGGCCTCGCGGACGAAGTCGAAGTTGCTCATGCCGGCCGACCCCTGTGCTTGCCCTTGGTCCGTGCATACTCGTCCACGGCTGCCCGCGTGCTCCGCCAGATGCCGTCCGGGCCCTGGAAAGCCTCCAACCGGCCTCGTGCGGCCGCCTGCCGCAGCGCGACCGCGGTGAACCGCTCGTCCACGAGGGCGGCGAGGGGCACGAGTCGCGCGGGGCCGGCGACGCTGGGGAGGATGAAGCGGTTGAGGTTGTCGATCATCGCCCTGGCCAGGAGCTCCCCGAGCTGCCCGTAGTCCCCCACGTCGGCCTTCTGCATGGCGGAGAGGTAGGCGGGGCGCTGCTGCTTGAGCACGATCACCGGTGGGTAGCCGAGCCGCACGAGGATCAGGTTGAGCGCGAGCCGCCCCGTCCGGCCGTTTCCGTCGATGAACGGGTGGACGCACTCGAAGGTGTTGTGCACCTCCGCCAGGGTCTCCGCCAGGGGCGCCGTGGAGGGGTCGTCCAGACGCTCGCGCGTGGTGTTCGCCAGGTCGATCCAGTCCCGGACCCCGGCCGGGACCAGCGGCCAGCTCGGCGGCGTCATCCCGCCGTCGAAGGGGTGGATGTCGTGCTCACGGAAGTTGCCCGGCGACTCTCGCTCCGTGGCGTCGGCGTGCGGAGCCACGGACCAGACGGGTTCCATCAGCGTGGTGTGGATCTGGCGGAGCTCGGTCAGCGTGATCAGCTCCGAGCCGGTCCAGTCGCCGCCGTGGTGCGCCTGGCCGTAGACCCACCGCGCCGCCTCAGCGTAGCCCTTGACCTCCATGTACTCCTTCAGGGGCTTGGCGCCGACGGCTCGTCCCTGCTCGAGGAGCGCCTCCACCTCGCGGATGACGAGCGTGTTGCCTTCGATCGCGGTCGAGTGGTGTGCCTCCAGGTGCCAGATGTCCCGCCAGACGAAGTTCGCCTCCTCCGGCAGCGGCAGTCCTCCAAGGCGGGTGTTCAGCTCATCCAGGGCAGCGTCCAGCCGCGCGTAGACGCTGGCGCGGGTAGGGCGTCCTCGAGGCACGGGCCCCCCAAGTTGATCGGCGCTGACAGGAGTCAATTGATCGAATCAGACTCTAGTGGTTGATCGCCTCCTTGGCTAGCCAATTGATCGAATCAACTTGAGAACGCACTACTCGAAGAAGTCCTCGTCGACCTCGACGATCTGGACCACGCGCCGTACTTGGACGCCGACACCGTGGCGGATCATCAGAGCCGCCAGCCGCTCGCCGTCGATGAGGACGACGCTCTTGCTGCTGCGGTCGGCCGCCTCTTCGGCGTCCTTGGTGAAGCGGCTTGTCGTGAAGAACACGCCGAAACTCGCCTTCTGGGTGTCCAGCGACCCGAGGAACGTGCGGACGGTGTCGCTGTCGACGGCACTTTCGCGGAACCGCTTGGCCTGGATGTAGATGCGGTCGAGCCCCAGGGCGTCGCGGTTGATCACGCCGTCGATGCCCGCGTCGCCGGAGGACGTTGTGCGGAGCCTGGCACCCTCGGTGCCGTACCTCATCTCGGTCAGGAGGCGCCGGACGGTCCGCTCGAAGAACTGCCACTCGCGGTCTCGCAACCGCTGCAGGAGCTCGACGGCCACCGCCTGCTCCGTGGCGGCCTCAGCGGCGTCGAGGAGCTGGTCCGGGTCGCTCGCCGGAATCTCACCTTCGGCAGGAACCGGGGGCTTGGCCGCCAAGGTCGGTCCGGTACGTCGTTTCACCTCGTACTCATCCCAGGCAGGCAACTTCTCGAGGTCGGCCTGCCTAAACTCGTAGGGGTGGCTCGCCAGGAACTCTCTGCCCGCATCGCTGATCTGGAAAGTCCCTCGCCGCACCGTCGTCAAGAGCCGCGCCCGGGTGAGTGCGGACTTCGCCCACCCGACCCGGTTCTCCGCCGCGAGGTTGCCGGACGTCCCGTACTGGATGGACCGCAGCTCGTCACTCACGCCGGCCACGTCGAGAGCGGCGGCGTAGAGGTCGCGTCGCGGCCACTCCTTGCCGTCGGAGGCCACCTGCAACAGCGGGTACATGAATTGCCACCACTGTGGCAGTCCCAACTCGGTCGGCGTCGGCTCGGCCACCATCACAACTCTCCTCGGAAGGCGCGGGACTGGAGGGAGTTGAAGAGTTCGGCATCGAGTGCAATTGCGCGTCGAGCCAGAACGTACGACCGCCTCACCAGGGCCGCACGAGTCGCAAACTCATGTTGACGGTCGACAGGAACCCGCGGCAGAGGCATGGCCTCCAGCTTAGCCTTTGAGACGTTTTTCATGGACCCTCCGGTCCCACTCGCTAACCGGCTAATTCGACGCCTGACCGAGGGCGTACGGAAAAGTTGATGGTAATATATTGGAGAACTCGCGGGATCCTTCCACTCGAACCGCCATATCTTATCCGGCAGCGCTATATTCGGGGGTACGTCCTCGACTAGCGCCACCGCGCCCACCAGTTGCGTCGTGTTCGCCCGGCTCATGAGCAGATCGCCTGGACTTACCAGGTGATGTGCCGGCGGAACGTAATCCGCAGGCAGTGGTTTCGTCTCAGCTATTCTGAACTGGCCCGTAGTAACCGAGCTAATCTTCAACACGCGAAAGGGGGAGGCGGCGGACGGATCGTCAGCAACCAGATTACGCCCACCCACGAGAGTGGCGATCTTGGCAAATGGGATCTGTTCTTGAGCCATGTCGGGGTCCTCGAACATAATCCGGAAGATCGACTGGAGCAGCGCTTCATACCGTGCGGTGACGCTCTCCCGCTTGACGCGGAGGGCATCAGCGTGGTCGAGGATGGCGGCGATGCGGCGTTGGTCCTCGAGAGATGGAAACGGGACACGGATCTGTTGTAGTTTCTGTTTGTTAAGCGTCGCCCCCATCGCGGCCCGATTGGCCCCATTAGCAAGATCGATCGCCTCCAACGCCCTGAGCAGAAACCGTTCATCTAAGGGAACCCCGGGGCGAGTCGGCAATGCCGCAATTGCTTCATTGGTGTAAAGGGGCTTGCCTGCCAGGGCAACCTTACCGATGCTCAGCTTGAAACTAAGAAGAACGGTACCTGCATCGATCCGCTTTCCCCCTCGCGCTCCCTCTGCCGTGATCTGTTCCTTGGTGGAAGTAATGACACGCCCTTGGTTCATGTCCGCGATCGACACCCAAGTTTCACCGCTTCCCCAATACAATGGGTTCCTTCGTGCGGGAGTTCGGCCGATGATCACCTCACACAACTCCCCCAGCGGCACAGTCTTCACGACAGGATCGCTTTCAACTCGTCCAGGCCCTCCGCGATCTCCGCTTCCAGCTCCTCGACCTCAGCGATGATCTCCAGCGGCGGCCGGTGCTCGACCTCCTCGTGCTCGACCTCCTTGTAGCGGTTGAGCGACAGGTCGTAGCCCTGGGCGACGATCTCGTCCTTCGGCACCGTGAACGACTGCTCGGTGCGCGCTCGGTCGCGCTCAGTGGTCGCGCGAGTTGCCCACCGTTCACGCACGTCGGGCAGGTCGTTGGCCTCGACCGGGTTGCGCTTGTCGTCCAGTGAGAAGCCGTCGGCGCGGACGTCGTAGAACCACACGTCCTCGGTGCCGCCCGAGTTGGTCTTCGTGAAGAAGAGGATCGCGGTCGAGACACCGGCATACGGCTTGAAGACGCCGGACGGCAGTTTGACGACCGCGTCGAGCTTCTGCTCCTCGACCAGGATCCTGCGCAGCTCCTTGTGCGCCTTCGTCGAGCCGAAGAGCACACCGTCCGGGACGATGACGGCCGCACGACCGCCCGGCTTGAGCAGCTTGAGGAAGAGAGCGAGGAAGAGCAGCTCGGTCTTGCGCGTCTTCACGACCCGCTGCAGGTCCTTCGCCACCGACTCGTGGTCGAGCGAGCCGGCGAAGGGCGGGTTGGCCAGGATCAGCGTGTACTTGTCCGAGTCCTCGCTCGCCCCCTCGGACAGGGAGTCGCGGTAGCGGATGTCGGGTGCTTCGACGCCGTGCATCAGCATGTTCATGCTGCCGATGCGCAGCATCGTGGAGTCGAAGTCGTAGCCGTGGAACATCGAGCGGTGGAAGTGCGTCCGCTGCGTCGCGTCGAGGAGCGCGTTGGGGTGCTTGTCGCGGACGTACTCGCTCGCGGCGACGAGAAAGCCGGCCGTGCCGCAGGCCGGGTCGCAGATCTCGTCCTTCGGGGTTGGCGCCATCAGGTCGACCATCAGCTGGATGATGTGCCGTGGCGTGCGGAACTGCCCGTTGGTTCCCGAGGTCGACAACTTCGACAGCATGTACTCGTAGAGGTCGCCGTTGGTGTCGCGGTCCTCCATGGGGATATCGCTGAGCAGGTCGACGACCTTGCTCAGCAGCGCCGCGCTCGGGATCGTGAAGCGGGCGTCCTTCATGTGCTCGCTGTACGTTGATCCGTCGGCGCCCAGGCCGCGCAGGAAGGGAAAGACCTCGTCCGCGATGGTCTGATACATCACCTCGGGGTCCTGGTTCTTCAGCCTGCTCCACCGCAGGTGTGCTTGCCCGGGCAGGAACACTGGGTCGTGGATCACGCCGCCCGTGACGCGGGCCTTGCCCTCTGCCAGGGTCTGGAGGTCGTCGAGACGGCGCATGAACAGCAGGTACGTGATCTGCTCGATCACCTCGAGCGGGTTGCTGATCCCGCCTGACCAGAAGGCGTCCCAGACGCGGTCGATCTTGCTCCTCAGGTCACCGGTGATCACGAGACAGGACTCTAGTCAGGCGCCACGACATACCCCAGAGGCGGGGAGGACCCGGCCGGGCGTCATACCCGACCGGGTCCTGGGAGGCTCGCTCAGCCGCGGGCGGCGTTGGCGACGACCGCGTCGCGGACGTACTGGGCCATGCCCTCGTGGATGTCCTCGTAGGTCTTGGTGAAGCGCGGGTCGGCGACGTACATCTCGGCGATGTTCGCGTGCATCTGCCGCGGGCAGTCGTAGAACCACCGGCAGATCTGCTGGCGCGCGGCCTCGGCCGCGTCCATCGCCTGCTCGGAGTCGGCGGCCACGCCGGCGTCCATCAGCTCGACGAAGCGGGCGTTGACCTGCTCGCTCTCCTCCTTGATCTGCTCCCACTGTTCCTTGCTGTAGCTCTTGGTGCGGCGCTGCGACTCCTTCCACGCGTCGGTGCCGCCCCAGCGCTCCTCGGCCTCCTGGGCGTAGCTCTCGTCGAAGTTGTCGCCGAAGAGCTCGCGCTGCTCCTCCCGGGTGATCCGGTAGTCGTTCATCTCTGCCTCCAGGGCCTTGTCGATCGCTGCCACGAGCCCGTCGAGCTCGGCCAGCCTGGCCGTGACCGCCTCCCGCTGCCGCCGCAGGTGCGCGGCGACGTCGGCACCGGCCGCGAGCAGCTCCCCGATCTCCTCGAGCGGGAAGCCGAGCCGGCGGTAGACGACGACGTGCTGGAGCCGCTGCAGGTCGGCCCCGGTGTAGAGGCGGTAGCCGGCGTGGCTGCGCTCCGACGGCTCCACGAGCCCGATCTCGTCGTAGTGGTGCAGGGTGCGCACCGTCACGCCGAGCTCGTCGGCCACCTGGCCGACCGTCAGCAGCTCCTCGGTCGTCATCTCGTATGCGGTCACGCCACCGACTGTGGTGCCTCACGCCGCGTGAGGGTCAAGCGCCTTTCCCGGGCTCGCCGCCGGCGGGCTCGGCCGGCATCGTCATCGTGCCGCGCCCGCGCTGGGACTCGAAGATCAGGCTGGTCTCGGCGTGCAGCACGCCGGGGCGGTTGGTGAGGTGGTCCAGGACGAAGTCGCGCAGCGCGTCCGCGGACTCGGTGGCCACGTGCACGTAGTAGTCGATCGCGCCGGACACGTGGTAGGCGCCGAGCACGCCCGGCAGCTGGGGCACCTGCTCGGTGAACTCCTCGAAGTGGCTGCGGCGGTGGCCGCCGAAGCGGACCGCGATCATCGCCTCCACCGGCCGGCCCACGGCGACCGGGTCGACGTCGGCGTGGATGCCGCGGATCACCCCGCGCTCGCGCAGGGAGCGGACGCGCACGAGGCAGGTGGACTCGGCGATCCCGACCTCGCGGGCCAGGGTGGCGTTGGACGTGCGGCCGTCCTGCTCCAGGAGGCGCACCAGCGCCAGGTCGGTCGCGTCGAGGGGCTTGGGGGCGGCTTGCGGATTCTTCGGCACGGCAAGAGGGTATGCCGTCCCGCCCCGGTCCGCGAAACGGTCCGGATCACAGATTCCGCGGTCGTGCACGGCATACCGGAAGTGATCGTTCGTGAGACTTGAGTTCCGGACGCAGACTCTGCACCCTAGTGCCATGACCGCCGAAAACCTGAGCTTCGACAGCCGCGCCGTGCACGCCGGCCGGGGCGACCTCGCCGGGCTGGGGCTGCACGTCCCGCCCATCGACCTGTCCACGACCTACCCCCTGCCGACGGTGGACGAGGGCGGTGCGGCCTACGAGCTGCTGTCCGGGGGCGGCGTGCCCGAGCCCGGCCAGACGGCGGTCTACCAGCGGCTGTGGAGCCCCGGCGTGGCGCGCTTCGAGGAGGCGCTGGCCGGGCTGGAGGGGGCGGAGTCGGCCGTGGCCTTCGCCTCCGGCATGGCCGCCCTGACCGCGACCCTGCTCTCGCGCGTGGCCGCCGGCCGCCCGCACGTGGTCGCGGTGCGGCCGCTCTACGGCGGCAGCGACCACATCCTGGCGACCGGGCTCCTGGGCACCCGGGTGACCTGGGCGACGGCGGACGGCGTCGCCGACGCCATCGAGGAGGACACCGGGCTGGTGGTCGTCGAGTCCCCCGCCAACCCCACGCTCGACCTGGTCGACCTCCGGGCGCTCTGCGCGCAGGCCGGCGAGGTGCCGGTGCTGGTCGACAACACCTTCGCCACCCCCGTGCTGCAGCGGCCGCTGGAGCTGGGCGCCAGCATCGTGCTGCACTCGGTGACCAAGTTCCTCGCGGGCCACGGCGACGTCCTGGGCGGGGCGGTGGCCTGCTCGGAGGAGATGGCCCGGCAGATCCGGCCGGTGCGCGCGATCACCGGCGCGGTCATGCACCCGCTCTCCGGCTACCTCTCCCACCGCGGCCTGCAGACCCTGCCGGTGCGCGTGCGCGCGCAGCAGGACACCGCCCAGGTGGTGGCCAACTGGCTGGCCGACCGGGACGACCTCGAGCGGGTCCACTACCCCGGCGTCGAGGGGGCCGACCCCGCCGGCCTGGTCGGGACGCAGATGTCCGGGCCCGGCGCGGTGCTGTCGGTCGACCTCGGCAGCTTCGAGCGCGCGGCGCGCGTGGCAGAGGGCGTGCGGATGATCGTGCACGCCGTCTCGCTGGGCGGGGTCGACACGCTCCTGCAGCACCCGGCGGCGGTGACGCACCGCCCGGTGACCGACGACGCCAAGCCGGGCCAGGGGATCCTGCGGATCTCGATCGGCCTGGAGTCGCCGGAGGACATCATCGCCGACCTGGAGCAGGCGCTGGCCCGCTGACGCCGCCGGCGCGCCCGTCAGGACTTCTTGGCGCCGCCCGTGGTCCTCTTCGCGGTCGTCTTCTTCGCGGTGCTCTTCCTGGCCGTCGTCTTCTTCGCCGCGCGCTTGCGGGTGGTCGGGCCCTTGGCCCGCTTCTCGGCGATGAGCTCGAAGGCGCGCTCCTCGGACAGGCTCTCGGGCTCGTCACCCTTGCGCAGCGTGGCGTTGGTCTCGCCGTCGGTCACGTAGGGGCCGAACCGCCCGTCCTTGACCACGACCTTCCTGCCCGAGACCGGGTCCTCGCCGAACTCCCGCAGCGGCGGCTTGGCCGCGGCCCGCCCCCGCTGCTTGGGCTGGGCGTAGATCGCCAGCGCCTCGTCGAGGGTGATGTCGAAGATCTGCGACTCCGACGTCAGCGAGCGCGAGTCGGTGCCCTTCTTCAGGTAGGGGCCGTAGCGGCCGTTCTGCGCGGTGATCTCCTCGCCCGACTCCGGGTCGACCCCGACGACACGAGGCAGGGAGAGCAGCTTGAGGGCGGTCTCCAGGTCGATCGTGGCCAGGTCCATCCCCTGGAAGAGCGAGCCGGTGCGCGGCTTGACCTTCTTGGCGCCGCGCTTCGGCGCCTCCTCCGGCTCCGGCAGCACCTCGGTGACGTAGGGCCCGTAGCGGCCGGCCCTGGCGACGATCTCGTGGCCGGTCTCCGGGTCGGTCCCGAGCACGCGGCCGTCATCGGCGGCCGCCTCGAGCAGCTCGCGGGCCTTCTCCGGGGTCATCTCGTCCGGGGCGACGTCGTCGCTCACGGTGGCCCGGCGCGGCTCGCCGTCCTCGCCGGTGACCTCGACGTAGGGGCCGTAGCGGCCGACCCGCACGACGACGCCGTCGCCGATCGGGATCGTCGAGACCGCCTTGGCGTCGATGTCGCCGAGGTCCTCGACGAGGTCGCGCAGGCCCTCGACGGACGTCCCCTCGTCGCCGAAGTAGAACCGGCGCAGCCAGTCGACGCGGTGCACCTCGCCCGCCTCGATCCGGTCCAGGCCCTCCTCCATCGAGGCGGTGAAGTCGTAGTCGACCAGCGTCGGGAAGTGCCGCTCCAGCAGCTGGGTCACCGCGAACGCCAGCCAGGTCGGCACCAGCGCCGAGCCCTTGGTCCGCACGTAGCCGCGGTCCTGGATGGTGCCCACCGTCGAGGCGTAGGTCGAGGGCCGGCCGATCCCCTTCTCCTCCAGCGCCTTGACCAGCGTCGCCTCGGTGTAGCGCGCCGGCGGCACGGTCTGGTGCCCCTCGGCCTCGGCCCTCAGCGTCTCCAGGGCCACGCCCTCGGACAGCTTCGGCAGCCGGGTGCCCATCCCGTCCTGGTCGCCGTAGCGCGCCTCGTCGCGGCCCTCCTCGTAGGCGGCGAGGAAGCCGCGGAAGGTGATCACCGTGCCGGATGCGGAGTACTCCGCGTCCCGGTATGTCGTGCCGTCACCGGCGCGCGCCCCCTCCGGGAGCGCCGCGGTGAGCCGGACGGTCGCGGTCGAGCCCTTGGCGTCGGCCATCTGCGAGGCGACGGTGCGCTTCCAGATCAGCTCGTAGAGGCCGTACTCCTGGCCCCGCAGCTCCCCCGCCACCTGGGCGGGGGTGCGGAAGCGGTCGCCCGCCGGCCGGATCGCCTCGTGCGCCTCCTGGGCGCCCTTGGCCTTCTTGCCGTAGACGCGCGGGCTGTCGGGGACGTACTCGGCGCCGTACATGTCCCGGGCCTGGCTGCGCGCGGCGCTGACCGCCGAGCTGGACAGCGTGGTCGAGTCGGTCCGCATGTAGGTGATGTAGCCGCCCTCGTAGAGCCGCTGGGCGGTGCGCATCGTCGTCTGGCTGTTCATCCGCAGCTTGCGGGAGGCCTCCTGCTGCAGCGTGGAGGTGGTGAACGGCGCGGACGGGCGGCGCGTGTAGGGCTTCTCGGCGACCTCGCTGACGACGACGTCCGCCTCGCGCGTGCCCTCGGCGACCGCCTGCGCGCCGGTGGCGTCCAGGTGGACGACCTTGGCGTTCTTCAGCGTCCCGTCGTCGGCGAAGTCGCGACCGGTGGCCACCCGGCGCCCGTCGAGACCGGTCAACCGCGCGGTGAAGGCGTTGCTCGCCGAGGGCCCTCCGCCGGCGGGGGCGAAGTCGCCCTCGACGTCCCAGTAGGAGGCGGCGCGGAACGCCATACGCTCCCGCTCGCGCTCCACGACCATCCGGGTGGCGACGGACTGCACCCGGCCGGCCGACAGCCCCTGCTTGACCTTGCGCCACAGCACCGGGGAGATCTCGTAGCCGTAGAGCCGGTCGAGCACCCGGCGGGTCTCCTGGGCGTCGACGCGGTGCATGTCGAGGTCGCGCGTCTCGTTGACGGCCCGCCGGATCGCCTCCTTGGTGATCTCGTGGAAGACCATCCGGCGCACCGGCACCTTGGGCTTGAGCACCTCGAGCAGGTGCCAGGCGATCGCCTCGCCCTCGCGGTCCTCGTCGGTCGCCAGGTAGAGCTCGTCGGCGTCCTTGAGGCGCCGCTTGAGCTCGTTGACCTTCTTCTTCTTGTCCGCGTCGACGACGTAGTAGGGGTCGAAGTCCTGGTCGACGTCGACCGCGAACTTGCCGTAGGGCCCCTTCTTCATGTCCGCCGGCAGGTCCCGGGGCTGCGGCAGGTCGCGGATGTGACCGATGCTGGCGTCGACGACGTAGTCCGGGCCGAGGTACTCCCCGATGCTCTTGACCTTGCCGGGGGACTCGACGATGACCAGCTTGCGTCCTGCAGCCACGGGCGTGCTCCTTCTCGGGCGCCGTGTGCCGCGGATTCGTCGCGGCTCGGACACGGGACCTCGGGCGTCACGGTAGCCCATGGGTCCAGCGGCTACGCTGCATGCCTATGACGGTCCCCTCTGCAGCAGGTATGCGGTCGCGCCCGCAGGTGCGCGCGCGGGCCCTGGCCGTGCTCGCCCTCGCGGGAGCGCTGGCGCTGGCAGGGTGCTCCGGGGGCGACGAGCCCTCCGGGGAGGCGGACGGCGGGACCTCCGCGGTGGACGGCGGGGGCGGCACGGCGGCCCCCGACGACGGCGGGCAGAGCGCGGCCCCGGTCGCGCCCCCGACCGAGCCGGCCGACATCCAGCCGGTCGACGGCGAGCGCTCGGCCAGCGGGGACGGGAGCATCACGATCGACGGCGACCACGCCGGCTTCGTGCTGCCGTCGGGCAACATCGCCTGCTCGGTGACCGCGGAGTCGGCCGCCTGCCAGGTCGAGGGTGGCGTCAGCGTCAACCCCGAGCACCTGGCCCAGGAGAACCTGCCCGGCTGCGACGCGAGCAACGCCAACGCGATCCGGCTGATCACCGGCCGCGGGGCCTGGACCTGCGTGGCCGACCCGCTCGTCGGCCAGGCGACGGTCGCCACCGGTGGCTGGTGGGTCGAGGACGTCGGCGGGACCACGATGGACCAGGACGGCCAGACCCTGGCGGTCCTGCCCTACGGCTCCTCCCTCACCCTCGGCTCGGTCACCTGCTCCTCGGCGGAGTCCGGCGTGACCTGCGCCAACAGCGCTCAGGGCGAGCAGTTCCAGCTCTCGAGCGGCGGCTACAGCTACAGCTGAGCCGGCCCGCGCTCACGTCGCAGGCACCGACGAACCCCGCGGCCAGCGTGTCGAGCCGGACGACCCGCCGCAGCCCGCCGCCCTGGCGCAGCTGGATCACCTGGGGGTCCGGCGCGCCGGGCCGGCCGACCCGCTCCTCGGTGACGTCGTCGGCGACCTGCCACGGCACGTCGAGCAGCTCCTCGTCGGTGTGCTCGGCCAGCCAGGTCCGGGCCTCCAGTCCTCGCAGCACCGTCGGGCCCATCGGCGCGGCGACCGGCGTGCGCACGTCGACGAGGTCCAGCCAGGGCTCGCGCTCCGTGGCCGGACGCTGGAGCGTGACGACCCCGAAGCCGACCCGCTCCACACCGCGCGCCGCGAAGTCGGCCAGCCATGCGGCATACAGCTCCTCGAAGGCGGGCGTCCCCGGACGGTGCCCGCCGTCGCGGACCCAGGTCTCGGCATACTCCGAGACGTCCTGCTCCTCCCGCTGGACGACCCAGGCGTCAAGACCGGTCCCCCGGACCCAGCCGCCGACCCGGTCGCGCCAGTCCTCGTCCGCGCCCAGCTCCCAGTTGGCGAGCAGCTGCGCGGTGCCGCCGGGGGTCAGGTGGTCGCCGAGGCCGCGGACGAGCCCCGCGACCAAGGCGTCACCGGCGGCGCCGCCGTCGCGGTACTCGTAGACCGGGACCCCCGCGGCCCGCGGCGTGATGACGAACGGCGGGTTGGAGACGACGAGGTCGAAGCGCTCCCCCGCGACCGGCTCGAGCAGGCTCCCCGCGCGCAGGTCGAGGTCGACGCCGTCGAGGGCGGCCGTGAACCGCGCGAAGGCCAGGGCTCGCTGCGAGAGGTCGGTGGCCACCACGCTCTCGGCGTGGGTGCTCAGGTGCAGGGCCTGCACGCCGCTGCCGGTGCCCAGGTCCAGCGCACGCCCGACCTGCGGACGCGGGGTCCAGGAGGCGAGGGTGGTCGAGGCACCGCCGACCCCGAGCACGTGCCCGGTCGGCAGCGGGCCGACGGTCACCAGCTCGCCGAGGTCGGAGACGACCCACCAGGTATGCCGTTCGTCGCCGTAGGGACGCAGGTCGCAGGTGGCGACCAGG
>QEUR01000025.1 GCA_003577095.1 Acidobacteriota bacterium | reverse complement strand
GGTCAGCACCAGGTCGACCTCGCCCAGCTTCCTGACCGCCTCGGCCAGCACCAGGCTGGTCGCGACCGCGTCCGAGCCGGCCAGCGCGTCGTCGCACACGTGCACGCCCTTGTCGGCGCCCCTCTGCAGGCCCTTCTTCACCGCCGCGGCCGCGTCGTCCGGGCCCATGGTGAGCACGGTGACCTCACCCTCCCCCGACTCCACCAGCTTCAGCGCCTCCTCCACGGCATACTCGTCCAGCTCCGAGAGCAGGCCGTCCACCCCCTCGCGGTCGGTGGTGTTGTCCGCCTCGAAGCTCCGGTCACCCTGGGCGTCAGGCACGTACTTGACCAAGACGACGATGTTCACGCGTCACGTCCTCGCTGTTGTCGGGTCGGGTTGCCGCCATCTTCGCACCTGGCCCGGCAGGGCAACAAACCCGGTACCGTCCGTCCCGGTTACCGGCTCACCCGAGGGCCGTCACCACCCAGGCGAGAGCCACCATGGCGGCCGTGATGATCGGCATGAGCAGGGCGGTGAGCACGCCGTAGCCGGTGACCCGGCGCCTCGGCACCGTCTCGCCCGGGCCGAGGATCGGGTCCTCGAGGTCACCCCTGAGGACCTCGCGCAGCTCCAGCGCGGCGCCGACGGCCAGCAGCCCGACGCCAACGGCGACGGCCAGCTGGACCGGGACCTCGGCGACCGGCCGGCGCAAAGTCACCGCCAGCGCCACGGCGACCGCGAAGAAGGCGGCCGCGATCCCGGCGGCGACCCACGGCCGGTCGACGACGAGGCGCAGGAGGGGCTCGGTCGCCAGCACGAGGGCCGCGGCCCCGGCCGTCGTCACGACGAGCGTCGCGAGCCACCCGAGGGTGATCTCCAGCCGGGTCTCCCCGTACAACCAGGGGTGCACGCCGGCCAGGGTGACCAGCATGCCGAGCAGCCCGAGGACGATGCCGCCGACCCAGGCCGGGGAGAGGTCGGCGGCACCGGAGGGGGCGGCAGCCTCGCGGGCGTAGGCCCTCGGGTCGCCGAAGGACTCCTGTGCGCTCTCGCCGGACTCGGCGACGTGGCTCTCCACCACGGCGAGCGCGTCACCGATCCGGGCACCGGGCACGCCGCGCAGCCGCTGCTCGAGGACGAACGCCTCGACCCAGTCCTGGTCCACGCTGGGCGCCAGGCGGTGGTAGTCGGTCGCCCGCGGGTGCTTCTTGGTGATCATCGTGGTCATCCCCTCTGTCCGGTCCGCGTGAGCCCACCGTCGGTGAGCGCGCGCGTGGTGTCGGTGAAGGCGGCCCAGTCGGCCGCCAGCTGGTGGGCGCGCTCACGGCCGGTCGCCGTGAGCGCGAAGTACTTGCGGCCGGGGCCGCCCTCGCCGGGCCGCCACTCGACCTCGACGTCGCCGGCCTCCTCGAGCCGGCCCAGGAGCGGGTAGAGCGTGCCGCCCCTGACCGCGCCCAGCCCGGCCTCGGCGAGGCGCTGGGTGATCGCGTAGCCGTAGCTCGGGCCGTCGAGGAGGACGCGCATGACGCACACCCCCAGGACGCCGCGCAGCCACTCGCTCGGCCACTGTTCCGGTTTCATGACTAGATCGTATGGCTGACTAGTCAGGGAAGTCAACTAGTCGCCCGCCGCGATGCGCGAGGGCCGGGTATGCCGCGAGGCCGGGTGCTCCGCGGAGCACCCGGCCTCGTGGGTCGGGGTGGGCGCCGGGTGGCGGCGCCCGCCGGTCAGCGGCCCTCGAACTCCGCCTTGCCGGGGCCGTCCTTGACGAAGGAGGTCATCCCGATCTGCCGGTCCTTGGTGGCGAAGACGCCGGCGAACTGCATCGCCTCTATCGCGAGGCCGGTCTCCAGGTCGTTGTCGAGGCCGCGGTCGATGGCCTCCTTGGCCGCGCGCAGCGCGAAGGCCGGGCCGTGCACGTAGCGCCGCACCCGCTCCACGGCGGCGGCGTGCGCGCCCCCGGGCTCGCTGACCTCGTCGACCAGGCCGATCCGCTCGGCCTCCTCGGCGTCGATCATCCGGCCGGTGAAGACCAGGTCCTTGGCGCGGGAGGCGCCGACGAGACGGGCCAGGCGCTGCGTGCCGCCGGCCCCGGGGATGACGCCGAGGAGGATCTCCGGCTGGCCCAGCCTGGCGTCGCTGGCCGCGACCCGGAAGTCGCAGCACATCGCCAGCTCGCAGCCGGCGCCCAGGGCGTAGCCCTCGATCGCGGCGATCGTCGGCTTGGGGATCCGGGCGACGCGGGAGAAGGCGGCCTGGATGAGCGGGGCGCGCTGGACCATCTCCGTGTAGGACATGGTCTCCATCTCCTTGATGTCCGCGCCGGCGGCGAAGACCTTCTCGCCGCCGTAGAGGACGACGGCCGCGACCTCGTCGTCGGCGGAGACGATGCCGGCCGCCTCGCCCAGGGCGTCCTGGACCTCGGTGGACAGCGGGTTCATCTTCGGGCGGTCCACCCGGATCGTGGCGATGCTCGAGTCGATCTCGACCCGGACGAACTCGCTCGCCGTGGCGACGGTCCTGCTCACCGGTCACCGTCCTGGGACTCGGGCCGCCGGCCCTGGCCGATCGACAGCCACGGGCCGACCTCGGTGCCCTCGGGGGCGTCCTCGGGCAGCTCGGGCTCCAGCCCGGCCTCGACGCGGGACTTGGCCACGACGTTGCGGTGCCAGAGCGAGAGCGCCTGCAGGATGAGACCGGTGGCGATCTGCACCTTGGCCTTCGGGTCCTCCTGGCGGGCGATGATCTGCTCGACCGCGAGCACCAGGTTGCCGCTGGCGATGCCGGCCTTGACCAGGTTGACGCCGAGCGTGACGTCGTTGCAGCCGTTGAGGCGGGTGAGCAGGTCCTCCGGGACGCTCTGGGCGACCTGCCACTGGCCGAAGACGCGCATGATGTCGAACTGCTCGCCGGTGACGACCTTGACGAACAGGCGCTGGTCGCGCACCTCGAAGGCGACGTCGCCCTCCTTGTCCAGGTTGGGGCTCATCTGCAGGTCCTGCAGGGCGTCGAGCACGCGGCCCGTCAACGGCCGGTCCTGCGGCGGGGGCGGGAAGTTGGGCAGGGAGGTGGGATCCGTCATACCCCCAACGTACCTGCCGGACCGCGTCCCGCCCCAGCCCGCCCGGGGACCTGCCCGGCCCGCCACCTCGGGAGCAGGAGCGCGAGCGCCAGGGCGCTCAGTGGCAGGGTGAAGAGGTCGAGCTCGCCCCAGATCCAGCCGGGGTCCGCCGGCTGCACCGCGCCGACGAGCAGCGCGCCGGCGGCCGCGGCCGCCACGCCGAGCACCAGCATGGCGGCGCCGGTGCCCAGCCAGACGCGCCAAGTGCGTCCGCGAACGGCCGCCACCAGGGTCAGTGCCAGGGAGACCAGTCCGAGGAGGAGCGCGGCGTAGAAGGGAGGGTTCTCCCACCAGGTCCGCCCCACGCCGCCGGCGGCGGCCATGACGACGTTCTTGACCACGAGGGCCAGGAAGCACAGGAGGGCGAGGGCCAGGGCGGCCCGGGTGGCGCGTGTCGTGTCCATGCCCCCGACGCTGGCACCGCACGACCGCGGCGGCGTCACTCCGCGGAGTGATGTGCGACGACGTCGTGGCGCCCTACGCTGGCACGGTGGACGTCGCGCTCCTGCTCGCCGCGACGGTGGCCCTCGTCGTCGGGATGCGGCTGGCTCCTCTCCCGGCCACCGGCACCGTGGTCGGCGGCGCCGCGCTGCTGACGGCCCTCAACCAGTCCCTCGACCCCGGCGTCGGCGTGGTCAACGACCTGGTCTTCTTCCTGGTCGTGCTGGGCGGGCCGGCGCTGGTCGGCTCGGCGTGGACCACCGCGACGCGCCGGGCCCGCCAGCTCGCCCGGCTCGCCGCGCTGCGCTCCGGGCAGGTCGCCGCCGAGGTGGAGGCCGCCCGGGTGGACGAGCTCGGCCGGCTCGCCCGCACCGTGCAGCAGGAGATGGTCCAGGCAGTCGGCGCCATCACGCTGCAGGCCGAGGGAGCCCTGCGCAGCGAGGCCGAGGTCGCCCGGGCAGCCGCGGAGCCCATCGAGCGCTCGGCCCGCGCGGCGCTGGACCTGCTGAGGGAGCACGTGGGGGTGCTGCGCCGCAGCGCATCTGCCGGCCACCGGCACGAGCGACCCGGCCCGGGGACCGCGGGGGACGTCCGTGGTGGGGACGTCGACGGGTCCCGACACCGCGCGCCCGTGCCGGACGAGCCACGACCGCCGCTCACCGCCCTGGACGGGCTGTCCGCGCTCGCCGCCGTGCCGACCGTGGTCGAGGTGCTCGTGCACGCTCCGGCGCGGGGGCCGTGGTGGGCCAACGGCCTCCTCGCCCTGGCCATGGCCGGACCGCTGCTGCTGCGGCGGCGCCGCCCGCTCGCCGCCGTCGCCGCCGCGCTCGCGCTCATGCTCGCGGCGAGCCTCCTGCTGACCCCGCACACCGCGCTGGTGAGCCCGCTGCTCACGCTCGCCCTGCTCGCCTACGCCGTCGGTGCCCACGGCCGAGGCCCGGGCGGGACGCCGGTCGGGCTGGCCGTGCTGCTGGTCGGCGGCGCGGTGGTGGAGGTCGCCGCCCCGGGTCCGGCCGACCCCGCCACCGTCGGCGGGGCGTCCGCACTCGTGGTCTTCGCCGTCCTGGCGGGGGCGACCTCGGCGCGCCACGCCCGCCAGGTGCGTCGCCTGCGGGAGCTGACCGAGCAGATCGAGGAGGGCGCCAGGGCCGAGGTCCGCCTGGCCCGGGCGCGCGAGCGGCTGGCGGTGGCGCGGGACCTGCACGACTCGGTCGCCGCGGCGATGACCGTCATCTGCCTGCACGCCTCGGTCGTGGCCCGGCAGCGAGGGATCCCAGCCGAGCAGGTCAGGGCCTCCCTCGAGACGGTCCTGCAGACCGCCCGGGACGCTGCCCGTGAGCTGCGCGACAGCCTCGACCCGGGGGACGGCGCACCCGCCCTGTCGGTCGCCGACGCGGTCGCGCAGGGGCGGCGGGCAGGTCTCGAGGTGCGCCTCGAGCGACCCGCCCTGCCGCTGCCCGCCACGACCGAGGCGGTGCTGGCGCGCACGGTGCGCGAGTCGCTGGTCAACGTGGCGCGGCACGCGCCGGGTGCCACGGTCACCGTCAGGATCGACGTCGGCCTCCGCGACGGCACCGAGGTGGCCGAGGTGGAGGTGGTCGACCAGGGGCCCGAGGGCACCCGCACGGCAGCGCCGGGCACCGGGACCGGCCTGGTCGGGCTGGCCGAGAGGTTCGCGGCTGCGGGCGGGCTGCTCGAGTACGGCCCGGTGGACCCCCGCGGCTTCCGGGTGCACGGACGGCTGCCCGGGACCGGGGTACCCCGGTGATCCGGCTGCTCGTCGCGGACGACCAGGCCCTGGTCCGCACCGGGCTCCGGCTGATCCTCGACGCCGAGCCGGACCTGACCGTGGTCGGCGAGGCCGCGGACGGCGTGGAGGCGGTCGCCGCGAGCAGGGAGCTGGCGCCCGACCTAGTGCTCATGGACATCCAGATGCCCCGTCTGGACGGGCTCGCCGCGACCCGCGAGATCCTGCGGCGCGAGCCCGGTCCCAGGGTCGTCGTCCTGACCACCTTCGACCGCGACGAGCTCGTCTACGAGGCCCTCGTGGCCGGCGCCAGCGGCTTCCTGCTCAAGGACACCCCCGGCGAGCGTCTCGCGGCCGGCGTGCGGGCGGTCCACCGCGGCGAGGAGCTGCTCGACCCCTCCATCACCCGCCGGCTCGTCGAGCAGTTCAGCCGGTCCGCCCGCCTGCCCGCGCACCCGGGGCTGGAGCTGCTCACCGAGCGGGAGGAGGAGGTGCTGCTGCACGTCGCCCGGGGCCGCTCCAACGCCGAGATCGCCGCCGAGCTCTTCGTGAGCGTGCAGACCGTCAAGACCCACGTGGCTCGGGTGCTGGCCAAGCTCGGCGCCCGCGACCGCGTGCAGGCCGTCGTCGTCGCCTACGAGTCCGGGCTGGTCCGCCCGGGAGCCTGACGCCCGGTTTCCAGCACGCCGGGCCCGGTGCTCCTCCCGGCGCCGGAGACGGCATACCCTGTCCGGCGTGTCCGGCCGTCCCCGTCGCAGCAGCGAGACCCCGCCCCCGCTGGGCCTGAGCCGGTCGGAGCTCGGCACGGAGGCGGCGGTCCTGGCGCGGCACGCGACCGCGGTGGACCTGTGCGTCTTCGAGGGCCGGCACGAGGAGCGGGTGCCGCTGCGGCGCTCGGCGCACGGCGTCTGGTGGGACGTCGTCCCCGACCTGGCGCCCGGCACCCGCTACGGGTTCCGGGTGGACGGCCCGTGGGTCCCCCACCAGGGGCACCGGCACAACCCGAGCAAGCTGCTGCTCGACCCCTACGGCCACGCCGTCGAGGGCTGGGTCCGGTGGAACCCGGCCGTCTACGGGCACGTCGTCGGGGCCGACGGGCAGGCCCGGCCCGACGTCCGCGACGAGCGCGACTCGGCCCCGTTCGTGCCGCGCTCGGTGGTCGTCGACCACGCCTTCGACTGGCGCGGCGACGTCGCCCCGTCGGTCCCGTGGTCGGACACGGTCGTCTACGAGGCGCACGTGCGCGGGCTGACCATGCGCCACCCCGACGTGCCGCCGCACCTGCAGGGGACGTATGCCGCGCTCGGCCACCCCGCCGTCGTCGAGCACCTGGTCTCGCTCGGGGTGACCACCCTGGAGCTGCTGCCGGTGCACGCCTACGCCTCCGAGCCGGACCTGGTGCGGCGCGGTCTCTACAACTACTGGGGCTACAACACGCTGGGCTTCTTCGCCCCGCACCCGGGCTACGCCGCCGCCGACGACCCGCAGGGCGTCGTCGACGAGCTCAAGGGCGCGATCCGCACGCTGCACGCGGCGGGCATCGAGGTCGTGCTCGACGTCGTCTACAACCACACCGCCGAGCAGGCCTCCGGGAGCGGGCCGACGCTGTCGTGGCGCGGGTTCGACAACCGCACCTACTACCGGCTGGACGACCACGGTCGCGACGTGGACGTCACCGGCACCGGCAACACCGTGGACCTGCGCGACCCGCTGGTCACCGGCATGGTGCTGGACTCCCTGCGGCACTGGGTGCAGGAGTACCACGTCGACGGCTTCCGCTTCGACCTGGCGCCGGCCCTGGTGCGCGGCGCCGACGACGCCTACGAGCGCGACCACCCCTTCCACGTGGCGCTGCGCACCGATCCCGTCCTCTCGCGGGTCAAGCTGATCGCCGAGCCCTGGGACGTCGGCGTCCACGGCTGGCGCACCGGCCAGTTCCCGCCGCCGGTCGTCGAGTGGAACGACCGGTTCCGGGACGCTGTGCGCTCCTTCTGGCTCGCCGACGCCGGCGGCGCGCTGCGGGACGCCCCTGGCCACGGCGTCCGCGAGCTGGCCTCCCGGCTGGCCGGCTCGGCCGACCTCTTCGGCCACGAGGACCGCGCTCCGCTGGCCTCGGTCAACTTCGTCGCGGCCCACGACGGCTTCACGCTGGCCGACCTCACGGCATACGAGCAGAAGCACAACCTGGCCAACGGGGAGGACAACCGCGACGGCCACGGCGACAACCGCTCGTGGAACCACGGCGTCGAGGGGACGACCGGCGACCCGGCCGTGCTGGCCGACCGGGACCGCTCGGTGCGCAACCTGCTGGCCACCCTGCTGCTGTCGCCGGGCGTGCCGATGCTCGCCGCCGGCGACGAGGCCGGACGCACCCAGGACGGCAACAACAACGCCTACAACCAGGACAACTCCACCTCGTGGCTGTCCTGGCGGCACGGCCCCGCCCGGCTCGCGCTGCTCCGGGCGACCCGGGAGCTGCTCGCGCTGCGCCGCGAGCTGGAGCTGCTGCGCCCGTCCTCCGCGCCCACCCCGGACCCCGTCGCCGGCCGGACCCGCCTGCGGTGGTTCGACGACCAGGGGGTCGAGATGTCCCCCGCCGCGTGGGAGGACCCGTGGCGGCGCACCGTGGTGGCGCTGCACGACACCCTGCACGAGCCGGAGCGCCGCGCCGTCGCGCTCGTCCTGCACGCCGGGGCGGGGGCCCTGGACGTCGTCGTCCCCAAGGTGGAGGGTGTGGCCGGCTGGACCCTGCGCTGGAGCAGCGAGCAGGAGGCGCAGGTCGGCGCCGCGTCGGCCCCCGGTGACCCGCTCGCCGCCGGCGCCCGCAGCTTCACGGTGCTGCTCGGGACGCCGACGCGCTGACGGGCAGGGCCCGCCAGCGCGTCGCGCACCGCCCTCGCGGGCGGCTCACCGCCGTCAGGGCAGGGTGACCAGGCCCAGCTCCGCCGCGCTCGAGAGCTGCTCGTGCCGGGGCAGCACGCGGACCGTCCACCCCAGGGCACCGGTGCGGGCCAGCCGCACGCGGCCGTCGAAGCGGTGGCGTCCCTCGCCGTAGGACTGGGTCGGCGCCAGGTCGACGAACTCGACGTCGGTGAGGGTGTCCTCGGCGTTGGCGCGCCCGTAGGCCATCTGCACGCGCACCTGGTGCGGGTCGAGGTCGCCGAGGGTGACGAAGGCGTGCACGTCGACGTCCTCGCCGATCTGCGGCGCGTCGCTGATGCCCTGGGCGTCGACGTGGTCGATGTGGAGCTGCGGCCAGCTGCGCCGGACGTCGTCGACGTAGGCGGCCAGGGAGCGCGCCCCGGCGTGGTCGTCGGCCTCGACCGACCAGGCCGCGTGGGCGGCCGGCCAGTAGTACTTCTCGGTGTACTCGCGCACCATCCGGTCGGCCAGCACCTTGGGGCCGAGCGTGGACAAGGTGTGGCTGACCATCTCGAGCCAGCGCTGCGGCAGACCCCGGTCGTCGCGGTCGTAGAAGGTCGGCACGACCGTCTTCTCCAGCAGCTCGTAGAGCGCCGCGGCCTCGAGGTCGTCCCGGCGGTCGGGGTCGTCGACGCCGTCGGCGGTGGGGATCGCCCAGCCGTTCTGGCCGTCGTACCACTCGTCCCACCAGCCGTCGAGGATCGAGAGGTTCAGCGCGCCGTTGAGGGCGGCCTTCATGCCGGAGGTGCCGCACGCCTCGAAGGGACGCAGCGGGTTGTTCAGCCACACGTCGCAGCCCGGGTAGAGCCGCTGCGCCATCGCGATGTCGTAGTTGGGCAGGTAGATGAGCCGGCCGCGGATCTCCGGGTCGTCGGTGAAGCGCACCATCTCCTGGATGAGCGCCTTGCCGGTGTCGTCGGCCGGGTGCGCCTTGCCGGCGATGACCAGCTGGACCGGGCGCTCGGGGTCCATGAGCAGCTTCTTGAGGCGCTCCTGGTCGCGCAGCATCAGGGTGAGCCGCTTGTATGTCGCACCGCGCCGGGCGAAGCCGATGGTCAGGACCTCGGGGTCGAGGATGCCGTCGGTCCAGCCCAGCTCGGCCTCGGTCGCGCCTCGGTCCAGCTCGGACTGCCGCAGGCGCTGGCGAGCGTCGTCGATGAGCTGCTCGCGCAGCTCGCGCTTGGTGGCCCAGAAGTCCTCGATCGGCACCTCGTGGATCCGGTTGAAGACCTGGCGGCCCGAGACCTCCGGGCCCACGTGCTCGCGGGCCAGGTCGTAGAGGCGGCGGTCGACCCACGTGCCGGCGTGGACGCCGTTGGTGATCGAGCCGATCGGCACCTCGTCGACGTCGAAGCCCGGCCACAGGCCCTGGAACATCTCCCGGCTCACCGCCCCGTGCAGCTTGGAGACGCCGTTGACCCGCTGGGCCAGCCGCATCCCCATCACGGCCATGTTGAACACGCGGGGGTCGCCGCCCTCGTAGTCCTCGGCGCCGAGCGCGAGCAGGTCCTGCACCGGGACGCCGGGCAGCTCGCAGGGACCCTCGAAGTGAGAGCGGATCGCCTCCAGGTCGAACCGGTCGATGCCCGCCGGCACCGGGGTGTGGGTGGTGAAGACGGTGCCCGCGCGCACGGCGCGGACGGCCTCGCCGACGGACAGGCCGGCGCCGGTGACCAGCTCGCTGATCCGCTCCACGCCCTGGAAGCCGGCATGGCCCTCGTTGGTGTGGTAGACGGTCGGGGCCGGGGCGCCGGTGATGCGCGAGAAGGCGCGCAGCGCGCGGACGCCGCCGATGCCGAGCAGCATCTCCTGTTCGAGGCGCTGGTCGCCGCCGCCGCCGTAGAGCCGGTTGGTGACCTCGCGGCGGGCCGGGTCGTTGGACTCGACGTCGGAGTCGAGCAGCAGCAGCGGGACGCGGCCGACCTGAGCGCGCCACACGTGCGCGTCGAGGTGGCCGCCGTGCGGCATCGCGAGGCGGATGACGACCGGGGTCCCGTCCTCCTCGCGGAGCAGCGACAGCGGCAGGTCGTCGGGGTCGAGGACCGGGTAGGACTCCAGCTGCCAGCCGTCGGCGTTGAACCGCTGGGCGAAGTAGCCGGAGGTGTAGAACAGGCCGACGCCGACGATCGGGATCCCCTGGTCCGAGGCGGCCTTGAGGTGGTCGCCGGCCAGGATGCCCAGGCCGCCGGAGTACTGCGGCAGCACCGAGGTGATGCCGAACTCCGGGGAGAAGTAGGCGATCGACTCCAGCGTGCGCCCGTCCTGGCCGCCGGCACCCTGGTCGTGGTACCAGCGGGGGCGGGTCAGGTAGCGCTGCAGGTCCTCGTGCGCCTCGTGCACGCGGGCGACGAAACCCGCGTCGGTGGCGAGGCGCTCCATGTCGTCCGAGCGCAGGGAGGAGAGCACCGCCATCGGGTCCTGGCCGGCCGACTCCCACAGCTCGGGGTCGATGCTGGCGAACAGGTCGCGCGTGGGCGGGTGCCAGGACCACCGCAGGTTGAGCGCAAGGTCGTGCAGCGGGGCAAGGGTCTCGGGGAGAACGGTGCGTACGTGCAGCCGACGGATAGCCTTCACGTGTCGAGAGGATAGGCGACCCTCGTGCAAGAACTTGCATCCGGTGGCCCGGCGACGGACGGCCCGGCGCCCCCGCTCGGGGTGACCCCGCGACGCGTTGCCGGGTAGCGTGAGCCGCGTGACCGAGCACCCGCCCGAGCCCACGAGCCCCGCCGGCCCCACGGGCAGTACGATCGACCGCTCCGTGCTGTCCGTCTTCGGTCAGGAACCCCTCGGCCGGATCCCGGTCCTGGACGTCGAGCCGGTCGTCGACGGCGGCCGCCGGCCGACGCGTTCGGTGGTCGGCGAGCTCTTCACGCTCAGCGCCACGGTCTTCCGGGAGGGCCACGACGCGGTGAGCGCGACCGCGGTGCTGGTGGACCCCGACGAGGTCGAGCACCACGTGCCGATGACGCAGGTCAACCCCGGGCTCTCGCACTGGCGCACGGAGGTCTACGCCGACCGGGAGGGGGTGTGGAGCTTTCGTGTCGAGGGCTGGAGCGACCCCTACGGGACCTGGTTCCACGACGGCCCGATCAAGGTGCGCGCCGGCGTCGACGTGGAGCTCATGCTCGAGGAGGGCGCACGCGTGCTGGAGCGCGCCATCGACGAGGTCGAGCGCCCGGAGGAGCACCGGGAGGTCCTCGACCGCGCCATCGTCGCCCTGCGCTCCAGCGCCCTGGACGTCGAGGAGCGCCTGGCGGCCGGCGTGAGCCGGCACGTGCAGCAGGTGCTGGCCGCGGCGCCGCTGCGCGACCTCGTCACCGCCAGCCCCACCTACACCTGGTGGGTGGAGCGCCCGCTCGCGCTCACCGGTGCCTGGTACGAGATCTTCCCGCGCTCCGAGGGCGCGCGCCAGGACCCTGCCACCGGCCTGTGGACGTCCGGCACCTTCGCCACCGCCGCGGAGCGCCTGCCCGCGGTCGCCGGGATGGGCTTCGACGTCGTCTACCTCACGCCGGTCCACCCGATCGGCACCACCAACCGCAAGGGCCGCAACAACTCGCTCACCGCCGAGGAGCACGACCCCGGCTCGCCCTACGCGATCGGCGGGCCCGAGGGCGGCCACGACGCCCTGCACCCGGACCTGGGCGACTGGGACGACTTCGACGCCTTCGTCGCCCGCGCCGGGGAGCTCGGCCTGGAGGTCGCGCTCGACATCGCGCTGCAGGCCTCCCCCGACCACCCCTGGGCCACCGAGCACCCCGACTTCTTCACCACCCGCGCCGACGGGACGATCGCCTACGCGGAGAACCCGCCGAAGAAGTACCAGGACATCTACCCGCTCAACTTCGACGTGGCCCCGGACAAGATCTACGCGGAGGTGCGCCGGGTGATCCAGGTCTGGATCGACCACGGCGTGAAGATCTTCCGGGTCGACAACCCGCACACCAAGCCGGTCGAGTTCTGGCAGTGGCTGATCGCCGACGTGGCGGTGGACCACCCCGAGGTGGTCTGGCTGGCCGAGGCGTTCACCAAGCCGATGATGATGCGCACCCTGGCCAAGGTCGGCTTCCAGCAGTCCTACACCTACTACGCCTGGCGCAACACCGCCGCCGAGCTGCGCGAGTACGTCACCGAGCTGGCCACCGAGACCGCGGCCTACATGCGGCCGAGCTTCTGGCCCACGACGCACGACATCCTCACGCCGTACATGCAGCACGGCGGCGTCACCGCGCACCTGGTGCGCTCCGCCCTCGCCGCCACCCTGGTGCCGACCTACGGCATCTACGCCGGCTTCGAGCACGTGGAGCACCTGGCCCGCCCCGGCGCCGAGGAGCACCTGGACAACGAGAAGTACGAGTACAAGGACCGCCGGTGGGGCCAGCACGTACCCGGTCGGGCCGACCTCGGCGGCTGGCTCACCATGCTCAACCGGATCCGGGCCGAGCACCCCAGCCTGCACTGGTTGCGCAACATCACCTTCCACGAGGCCGAGGACGAGAACTTCCTCGTCTTCTCCAAGCACGGCGGCGGCGCCCACGACGGCTCGCAGGAGGACACCGTGCTGGTGGTCGCCAACCTCGACCCGCACTCGGTCCGGCAGACCCGGCTGCACCTGGACCTGCCGGCCCTGGGCCTGGGCATCGGCTGGGGGGGCACCTTCGGCGCCCACGACCTGGTCACCGGGGAGCGCTGGCAGTGGGACGAGTCGCCCTTCGTGCGGCTCGGCCCCGGCTACGGCCAGGAGCCGGTCCACATCGTCCACGTCACCAGGAACTAGGAGGAGATCGCCCGATGCGGGGACTGAACCTCTACCAGCCCGGCCTGAAGAACGACCCGGACTGGTTCCGCAAGGCGGTCTTCTACGAGGTGCTCGTGCGCGCCTTCGACGACTCGACCGGCTCCGGCTCCGGCGACTTCACCGGCCTCGTCGGCCGGCTGGACTACCTGCAGTGGCTGGGCGTGGACTGCCTGTGGCTGCCGCCCTTCTACGCCTCGCCGCTGCGCGACGGCGGCTACGACGTGGCCGACTACACCGCGGTGCTGCCCGAGTTCGGGACGCTGCCGGAGTTCCGCGAGCTGATCAGCCAGGCGCACGCCAGGGGCATCCGGATCATCACCGACCTGGTGATGAACCACACCAGCGACCAGCACCCCTGGTTCCAGGCCAGCCGCTCCGACCCCGAGGGGCCCTACGGCGACTTCTACGTCTGGTCCGACACCGACGAGAAGTACAGCGACGCCCGGATCATCTTCGTCGACACCGAGACCTCCAACTGGACCTTCGACGCCGTCCGCCGGCAGTTCTTCTGGCACCGCTTCTTCTCCCACCAGCCGGACCTCAACTTCGAGAACCCGGCCGTCCAGGAGGCCATGTTCGACGTGGTCCGCTTCTGGATGGACATGGGCATCGACGGCTTCCGCCTGGACGCCGTGCCCTACCTCTTCGAGGAGGAGGGCACCAACTGCGAGAACCTGCCGCGCACGCACGAGTTCCTCGCCTCGCTGCGCGCCATGGTGGACGAGGAGTTCCCCGGCCGCGTGCTGCTGGCCGAGGCCAACCAGATGCCCGCCGAGGTGGTCGACTACTTCGGCACGCCCGAGGCGCCCGAGTGCCACATGTGCTTCCACTTCCCCGTCATGCCGCGCCTCTACTACGCGCTGCGCGAGGAGAAGGCCGAGCCGATAGAGCGCGTGATGCGGGAGACCCCACAGATCCCGGAGGGGACCCAGTGGGGCACCTTCCTGCGCAACCACGACGAGCTCACGCTGGAGATGGTCACCGCCGAGGAGCGCTCGGCCATGTACGGCTGGTACGCCCCCGACCCGCGGATGCGCGCCAACGTCGGGATCCGCCGCCGGCTGGCCCCGCTGCTGGACAACGCCCGCAACGAGCTCGAGCTCATCAACGCGCTGCTGCTGTCCCTCCCCGGCAGCCCCTGCCTCTACTACGGCGACGAGATCGGGATGGGCGACAACATCTGGCTCGAGGACCGCGACGCCGTGCGCACCCCGATGCAGTGGACGCCGGACCGCAACGCCGGCTTCTCCACGGCCGACCCCGGCAAGCTCTACCTCCCGGTGATCAGCTCGCTGGTCTACCACTACAACAGCGTCAACGTCGAGGCCCAGATGGCCAGCGGCGGCTCCCTGCTGCACTGGACGCGGGGCATGCTCCAGGTCCGCAGCGCCCACGAGGTCTTCGGGCTGGGCGAGTTCCACCTGTGCGCGGCGGACAACGAGGCGGTCCTCGCCTTCGTCCGCGCCCTGCCCGAGGAGGAGGAGGGCCCCCGGGACGGCCACCCGGCCGTCCTCTGCGTCAACAACCTGTCCTCCCGCCCCCAGGCGGTCACCGTCACGCTGCCCGAGCGGCTGGCCGGCGCGGAGGTCGTCGACCTCTTCGGCGGCGACGGTTTCCTGCCGGTCGCGCAGGACGGCAACTACCGGCTCACGCTCGGCTCCCGGGACTTCTTCTGGCTCGGTCTCAACCCTCTCGAGGAGGACTCCTGATGGCATCCCTCACCCCCTCCTTCGGCGACTTCCTGCCGGCCTGGGTCGCCCGCCAGCGCTGGTACCGCGGCACCGGCCGCGCCCCGGAGCTGCGGCTGCTGGCCGCCATCCGGTGGGAGGACCCGCTCGGCGAGGTGGGCCTCGAGGACCACCTGCTCGTGGACTCCTCGGGCGCGGAGGAGGTCGTCTACCAGGTCCCGCTGTCCTACCGGGCCGAGCCGGTCGACTTCATGGCCGACGCGCTGGTCGCGGTGGCCGAGCACGACCAGCTGGGCACCCGCTACATCTACGACGCCACGCACGACCCGGTCTTCGCCCAGGTCCTCCTGCAGCACATGTATGCCGAGCACGACGTCCCCTCCGCGCTCGCCCGACGGGTGGTCGCCGGCGGCGACGCCCCCGCCCTGCGGGCCTCACGGGTGCTCTCCGGCGAGCAGTCCAACACCTCGATCGTGGTGGAGGCGCACGGCGAGACCCGCCCGGTCATCCTGAAGGTCTTCCGCGTCCTGCAGCCCGGCCCCAACCCGGACGTGACCGTGCCCAGCGCGGTCGCCCCGCTCGGCAACCGCAGGGTCGCCGGGCCGATCGGGTACGTGGAGGGTCGCTGGCCGCTCCCCGACGGCACCGAGGCCCAGGGCCACCTCGCGTTCGCCCAGGAATTCCTCGCCGGCACCCAGGACGCCTGGCGGACCGCTCTCCAGGCGGCCCGCT
The DNA here is from genome assembly GCA_003577095.1 of Acidobacteriota bacterium. Classification (GTDB taxonomy): domain Bacteria; phylum Actinomycetota; class Actinomycetes; order Actinomycetales; family Dermatophilaceae; genus Ornithinicoccus. The sequence goes on along the minus strand of QEUR01000025.1, from coordinate 806 downwards.
CCCGCCAGGCCTTCGGCGAGCGCGCCCGCGCGCTCGGCGAGGCGACCGCCCAGGTGCACGCCGCCCTGCGCCAGGCCCTGCCGACCGGGGACACGGACGGCACGGAGCGCACGACGCTGGTGGACCAGATGCGCCGCCGCGCCGAGGCCGCCTTCGCGGAGGTGCCCGAGCTGGCCGCCTACCGCGACGACGTCGAGGAGGTCTACTCCCGGCTGGAGGACCTCGACCTGCCGCCGCTGCAGCGCATCCACGGCGACCTGCACCTCGGGCAGGTGCTCGACGTGCCGGACCGCGGCTGGGTCCTCGTCGACTTCGAGGGCGAGCCGCTGCGACCGCTGGAGGAGCGCAGCGCCCCGGACCTGGCGCTGCGCGACGTCGCCGGCATGCTGCGCTCCTTCGACTACGCCGGCGCCTGCGCCGACCTGGAGGAGGGTGCGGCGCAGACGCCGGAGCGCACCGGCTGGGCCGAGGAGGCGCGCGGGCAGTTCCTGCGCGGCTACGCCGAGGCCAGCGGCGATAACCTCGACGCCCCGGAGCTGCGCGACCTGCTCGACGCCCTCGAGCTGGACAAGGCGCTCTACGAGGTCGTGTACGAGGCCCGGAACCGGCCGGACTGGATGCCGATCCCCGTCGGCGCGGTCCAGCGCCTGGCCTCCGGGCGTCGGGCCGGCCGGCACCACGCCGCCGGCGAGGTCGGCCGGACCGGGCTGGCCGGCAGCACGCAGGGCGAGGAGCCCGTGGGCCGGCACCGGGCGCCCGAGCCGGAGCCCGGTGACTTCGGGGTGGCCCCCGACCTGCCCGGGCAC
>QEUR01000024.1 GCA_003577095.1 Acidobacteriota bacterium | reverse complement strand
GTCTTCGAGTGGTGGGAGCACTCCCTGCGCGTGCGCGTCATCACCACCACCGTGCTCGTCGGTCTGGCGCTGGCGGCCCTGCTCGGGACCGTCCTCTACCAGCAGATCGCCGAGGGCCTGGTCGACCAGGCCGTCGACAACGCCGAGCGTGACGCCTCCCAGCAGGTGGCGCTGGCCCAGGACGCCTTCGACTCCACGGACCGGCGCGACGACACCGGCCTGAGCCTCACCGCCAACGACCAGGTGCAGTCGATGGCCGGCGGCAACCCCGAGGAGGGTCGACGGGTCGTGCTCTGGCCCGCCCTGGACAACGACCGGGACAGCCCGGTCCAGGGCATGGCCGTCGGGGTGGACGCGGGCGCTGTGCCGCCGGTCCTGCAGGAGGCGCTGGCGGCCGACCCCGCCAACCAGCAGGTCGTCGTCGTCCCGGTCGACCTGGTCGGCCGCCAGGAGCCGGTCACCTCCGTCGTCGTCGGGTCGCGGGTCAGCCTGCTGCGGGCGGGTGCCTACGACCTGTTCCTCATCTACCCGATGGTGCGCGAGCAGGAGACCCTCGACCTGGTCCGCCAGCTCTTCGTCGCCGCCGGCATCGGCCTGGTCCTGCTCGTCGCCGGCGTCGGCTGGCTCGCCACCCGGATGGTGACCCGGCCGGTCGAGGAGGCCGCCACCGTCTCCCGGCAGCTCGCCCTCGGCCACCTGGACGAACGGCTGCCGGTCAAGGGCACCGACGAGCTCGCCCAGCTGGCGACCTCCTTCAACACCATGGCCGACTCCATCCAGCTGCAGATCCGCGAGCTGCGCTCGCTGTCGCGGCTGCAGCAGCGCTTCGTCTCCGACGTCTCACACGAGCTGCGCACGCCGCTGACCACGATCCGGATGGCCGGCGAGGTGCTGCACGCCTCGCGCGAGGACTTCGCCCTGCCGGTCGCCCGGTCGGCCGAGCTGCTCCAGCAGGAGCTGGACCGCTTCGAGGAGCTGCTCAACGAGCTGCTCGAGATCAGCCGCTACGACTCCGGCGCCGCCGTCGTGGAGCGCCACCCCGAGGACATCGTCGCGGTCGTCCACGGCGCCGTCGAGGGGGTGGAGACCCTGGCCGCGCGCCTGGGCATCCGGCTGGACGTGCACGTGCCGCCCGAGCCGGTCATGGTCCTGATGGATGGCCGGCGCGTCGCGCGCATCCTGCGCAACCTGCTGGCCAACGCGGTGGAGCACGGGGAGGGCCGGCCGGTCGTGGTCACCGTGGCCGCCGAGGAACAGGTGGTCGCGGTGAGCGTGCGCGACCACGGCATCGGCCTGGACGAGCAGCAGCAGGCGCACGTCTTCGACCGCTTCTGGCGGGCCGACCCGTCCCGCGACCGCACCACCGGGGGCACCGGCCTGGGGCTGGCGATCGCCCAGGAGGACGCGCGCGTGCACGGCGGCTGGCTGCAGGTCGGCAGCGCGCCGGGGCGGGGCACCTGCTTCCGTCTCGTGCTGCCGCGCCGGTCGACCTACGTCGTCGCCGAGCCGCCCCCGCCGGTCGGCCCGCCCCCGCCCGACGGGGAGCCCACCGGCGACGACCGGGTGCCGCCGGTCGTGCTGGCGCTCGCGTCCAGGGAGAAGGGAGAGGTATGAGGTACCGCTTGGCCGCGCTCCTCCTCGCGCTCGTCACGGCGCTGACCGGGTGCAGCACGATGCTGCCCACCGACCCGGCGCCCCGGCCCGGGCTGCCGGTGGACGTCCAGCCCCAGCAGGACGTCCAGCACTTCCTCCAGCCGCCGCAGCAGGGCGCCTCGCCGGTGGACATTGTGCAGGGCTTCCTGCGCGCCAACGTCGGGTTCGCGGCCGACGACGACGTGGCGCGAGAGTTCCTCACCCCCCAGCTGGCCAGCGCCTGGGTCCCGACCGGCGACGTCCTGGTGATCGACGCCACGCCCCAGCTGCAGCTGTCCGGGGAGGGGGAGGTGACGGCCACCGCGCCGGCGGCCGGCCGCATCGACGCCGACGGACGGCTCGTGGAGCGCACCGGCGAGGTCATCGAGACCTTCGAGCTGACCCGGCTCGACGGGCAGTGGCGCATCGACGCCTTCCCCGAGGGATTCGGCCTGTGGCTGTCGAAGCCGGACCTGGAGCGCGCCTTCCGGGACACCCTCGTCTACTACCTCAACCCGCAGGAGGGCTACTTCGTCCCGGAGCAGCGCTGGCTGCCGCGCGGCGAGGGCCTGACCACGGCGGTCGCCCGCACCCAGCTCGGACCGGTGCCGCCCTGGCTCGAGGGCGCCGTGCGCACCGGAGCCTCGCCGGACGTGCACCTCGCGGTCGGGGCGGTCCCCGTCGACCCCGTCACCCAGCTGGCGACGGTCAACCTGCAGGGCGCCGGCCTCGGCGAGGACAACCGGCGGATCCACGACCTGCGCGCCCAGCTGGGTCACGCGCTGCTCGGCCTGTCCGGCGTCGCGGCGGTCGAGCTGCGGCTCGACGGGCGCAGCCTGCTCGGCGACGAGGGCGCGGTCAACCTCGGTTCCGACCTGGGCTACGAGGACCTGGTGCGCACCACCGAGCGCGCGCTGCTCCGGGTCGGCGAGACCTTCACCCTGGTCGACCCGCGTCCCTACAACCTGCGCAACCTCCCGCCCAGCGAGACCCGGGGGATCGAGCTGCCCCGGCTCGGGCTGGGCTGGACCGGGGTGGCGGCCACGGCCGACCTCGACGAGCTGGCGGCCGTCTCCACCGACCGGACGCGGCTGTGGCGCTGGCGCGACGGCCGCGAGGCCGTCAACGAGGGCATCGGCGACGGCCTGACCGACCCGAGCTACGACATCTTCGGCGGGCTCTGGGTCGCCGGCTACACGCGGGGCGGCGGCCCACCCAGGGTCTGGGTCGTCGAGGGCCGGTCCCTCAACGCCACCGCCCGCCTCGTCGACGTGCCGTGGATCGACGCCGGCTCCCGCATCACCGACTTCCGGGTGTCGCCGGAGGGGACGCGGGCGCTGCTCGTGGTCGAGCGCGCCGAGGGCCGGGGGCAGCGGCTGCTCGTCGCCGGCATCGTCCGGGACCGGGAGGGACGTCCGACGGCGCTGGCCACCCCGATGGAGGCGGCACCCACCCTCGTGGAGGTCGACTCGGCGCGGTGGGCCTCGACCACCGCGATCGTGGCCACCGGACGGCGGGCCCAGGACCAGCGGGTCCTGCCCTTCAGCGTCCCCCTCGGCGGCTGGCTGGAGGACCTGGGCGAGCAGCCGGGCCTCGTCGACGTCATCGCGGTGCCGACCGGCCAGGGCTACTCCCCGGTGGTCCGCACCGACGACGGGCGCTTCCACACCCGCGAGGGCAACCTGGGCTGGCTGCGCGCCCGCAACGGCGACGAGCTCGTCATACCCGGCACCTGAGGACCGGCGGTTGTGGACGACGGCCGCCCGCGCCCCCGCGCGTGGAGCACCCTTGAGGTATGCCGTGGCGCCCGTGGGAGGACGTGCTCGCCCTCGTCGAGCTTGCCGCGCCGAGCGAGTGCGCCGGCTGCGGCCGGCCGGGGCTGCTCTGGTGCGGGCCCTGCGACCGGGAGCTGCGCGGCGCCGCGCCCCGCAGGTGGACCCCGACGCCGTCCCCGCCGGGACTGCCGCCGACCTGGGCGGGACCGGCCTACGAGGGGGTCGTGCGCCAGGCGGTGGTGGCCTGGAAGGACGCCGACCGTGCCGACCTCACGGCGGTGCTCGCCCCGGTGCTCCGCAGGGCGCTGACGGCCGCGCTGGCGGGTGCGCCCGAGCACCGCGCCGAGCTGGCCGCGGGCCGGCCGGTCCCCGTCCTGCCCGCGCCGTCCGCCAGGGCGAGCACCAGGCGTCGCGGCGAGCACCGGGTGCGTGCGCTCGCGGAGGCGGCCCTGGGCCTCCCGAGGTCGCGGGTCCCGGTGCTCGACGGCCTGGTCCTGGCCCGCACGGTGGCCGACCAGGCCGGTCTCCGCGCGGCCGAACGGGCCCGCAACCTCCGGGGCGCGGTGCGCGTGCGCGACGGCGTGCGGGAGCGCCTGCGGGGGCGTCCGTGCGTGCTCGTGGACGACGTCATCACGACCGGGGCGACCCTGCAGGAGTGCGCGCGGGCGCTGCGCGAGGCGGGTTCGGGGACGGTGGTCGCGGTGGCCCTGGCGGCGACCAGGCGGCATGCCGCAGACCGTCCGGGGGACTCGCGTCGGTCCCCCTTCCAGTTCCTCGGGAGAGCGGACTAGTGTGGGTGCATGGAGCACCTCTTGCGGACGCGGAGGGGGTGAGGCCGTTGGACCAGGCGCCGTGACGACGCCATCGAGCCACACCCCATTCCTACCTGCATGGAGGACCCATGGAACTCATCGTGACCGGTCGTAAGAAGGACATCTCCGAGCGCTTCCGGCGCCATCTCGAGGAGAAGCTCGAGAAGATCCCGCAGCTGGCGCCGCGGGTGCGCCGCACCGAGGTCGTCCTGACCCACGAGGCCAACCCTCGTCAGGCCAAGGAGGCCGAGCGCTGCGAGATCACGTGCTACGTAGCACGCACCGTGATCCGCGCCGAGGCCGCCGCCGACGACGAGTACGCGGCCGTCGACCTGGCCATGACCAAGCTCACCGAGCGGCTGCGTCGCATGCACGACCGGCGCCGCATCAGCCGCGCCGGCAAGCACCGCCCCGCCTCCGTCGCGGAGGCCACCTTCGGACTGCCGACCGAGCCGCTCGCGGCGCCGTCGGAGAACGGGCACCGCACGCCCACCACGGAGGAGGCCCTCGACGAGGCCCTGCAGACCGAGGGCAACAGCCCCATCGAGATCCGTGAGAAGGTCCACCCGTCCAGCCCGATGACCGTGGGGGAGGCGCTGTCCCGCATGGAGCTGGTCGGGCACGACTTCTTCCTCTTCCACGACGTCGACACCGACCGCCCGAGCGTCGTCTACCGGCGGCGCGGCTGGTCCTACGGCGTGCTGCGCCTGGACCTGGAGGCTGGCGGTCCGGCCGACGACGGCACGGGCGCCGACGAGCTCGCCGAGGAGCGGGACGCCGTCGCCTCCTGACCCCGGCACGACCCCGGCGGGGCCCGTCACCACCAGCGGTGACGGGCCCCGCCCCGTGCGCCCTGTCGGTGCCTCGTGGCACAGTGGCTCGCCATGACCCGGTCGGTCCCCGTGATGAGCGTCGCCCGAGCCCGCCGCCTCGCGCTGGCCGCGCAGGGCTTCGCCGGCGCCCGCCCGTCCCCGGGCGCCGCCACCGCTCGCCACGTGGCCCGGGCGGTGGGCCGGATGCAGGTGGTGCAGATCGACAGCGTCAACGTGCTCACCCGCTCGCAGTACCTCCCCTTCTTCTCCCGGCTGGGTCCCTACGACACCGCGCTGCTGGACCGCGCCCGCGACGGTTCCGGGCCGCGCTCGCGCCGGCCGCGCGCCCTCGTCGAGTACTGGGCGCACGAGGCCTCCCTCCTGCCGCCGACGACGTGGCCGCTGCTGGCCTTCCGGATGGACCAGGCGAGGCACCGGGCGTGGAGCCGCTCGGTGGCCGACAGCCACCCCGAGCTGCTCGAGGCGGTGCTGGCAACGGTGGCGACGCACGGGCCGCTCACCTCGCGGGAGGTCGAGGCGCACCTGCCGCACGGCGCGGGCCGGGAGGGGACGGACTGGGGGTGGAACTGGTCGCTGGTCAAACGCTGTCTGGAGCTGCTCTTCTGGTCGGGACGGATCACCTCCGCCGGCCGCACGGCGGCCTTCGAGCGCAGGTATGCCGTGCCCGAGGCGGTGATCCCCGCCGAGCTGGTCGCCCGTCGCGACGCGCTGCTCGAAAAGGACCCGCAGGCCGCGTTCACCGAGCTCCTCTCGCTGTCGCTGCGGGCGCACGGGCTGGGCACCCAGCGGTGCCTGGCCGACTACTTCCGGCTGCGCGGGCCCCGGGTGGCCCGCGGCCTGGCCGAGCTGGAGGAGCGCGGCGAGGCGGAGCGGGTCCGGGTCCACGGGTGGACCGACCGGACCGTGTGGCGTCGGGCCGGGGCGAGGGTCCCGCGCCGGGTGCCCGGGGCGGCCCTGCTGAGCCCGTTCGACCCGCTGGTGTGGCAGCGCGACCGCACCGAGGAGCTGTGGGGCATGCGCTACCGGCTGGAGATCTACGTGCCCGCCCAGCAGCGCGTGCACGGCTACTACGTGCTGCCCTTCCTGCTCGACGAGGAGCTGGTGGGCCGGGTGGACCTGAAGGCCGACCGCGCGGCGGGCACCCTGGTCGTGCGCGGGCTGCACTGGGAGCCGGGGACCGACGTGCCGCGCGCGTCCGCCGCCCTGCAGGACGAGCTGGAGTCGATGGCCGGCTGGCTGGGGCTGACCGGGCTGGACTTTGCCAGAAAGTAACCCGGTGTGCACCACGCCGCAGCCGTTTCGAGCGGACTGCGACGCAGATGCGACATAGTGTCCCGGTGGGTGCGACGCCGCGCCCATCCCTCCCCGAACGAGAAGGACCCGTGCAATGAGGCATTCCTCCCGGCCAAGGACGGCCGTGGCGGTGGCCGGAGCGGCAGCGCTCCTGGCCAGCGCACTGACACCCCTGACGGCGAGCGCCGCGGACGGCGACGTCTTCATCAGTGAGATCCACTACGACAACGACGGCACCGACACCGGTGAGGCGATCGAGGTGCAGGCCCCGGTCGGTACCGACCTGACGGGATGGTCGATCGTCCTCTACAACGGCAACGGCGGTGCCCCGTACGACACGAAGACCCTGTCCGGCACGGTGCCGGACGCCGGTGTCGTGGTGCTGGAATACCCGTCCAACGGGATCCAGAACGGCTCGCCGGACGGCATGGCGCTGGTGGACGCGACGGGCACGGTCGTGGAGTTCCTCTCCTACGAGGGCACCTTCACGGCGGTCGGCGGACCGGCTGACGGCATGTCGAGCGTCGATATCGGTGTCGAGGAGCCGACTACGACGCCAGTCGGACACTCGTTGCAGAAGACCGACACCGGGTGGACCGGTCCGCTGGCGAACACCTTCGGCGTCCGGAACGGCGAGGGCGGGGGCGAGCCGGGCGGAGCGGTGTGCGACATCACGGACCTGACGTCCGTCGGTGCTGTGCAGGGCAGCGGTGACCAGACCCCGGTGCCAGGTGCGTCGGTGACCGTGCGCGGCACGGTCGTGGGCTACTTCCCCGACTTCGACGGCTTCTTCCTTCAGGACGCCGGCGACGGCGACCCAGCGACCTCGGACGGCATCTTCGTCTACACCGACGGCCCGGCAACCGTCGACGTCGGTGACGAGGTCGCCGTGACGGGCACCGCCCAGGAGGCCTTCACCGTGACCCAGCTCGCAGACCCGAGCTACGAGGTCTGCGCCTCGGGGACCGAGCTCCCGGCCCCGACGGAGCTCACCATGCCGCTGCTCGACCACGAGCCCTACGAGAGCATGTACGTCACCTTCCCGCAGGACCTCGCCATCCAGGAGTTCTACAACTACGGGCGCTACGGCGAGATCGTCATCGGGCTCGGGGACGGGATGACGCGGCAGTACCAGCCGACCGCCGTCTACGAGCCGGGCTCGGACGAGGCGGTGGCGCTGGCCGAACACAACGCGGCCAACCGGATCACCCTCGACGACGGTCTCGGCACCCAGAACCCGTCCTTCCTGCGGCACCCGAACGGGGAGGCGTTCACGCTGGAAAACCGCTTCCGCGGCGGCGACCTGGTGACCGGAGCCACCGGCGTGCTGGACTACCGCTTCGGCCTGTGGCGGATCCAGCCCACCCAGGGCGCGACCTACACGGCCGTCAACGAGCGGCCCGCGGTGCCCGAGGTCGGCGGCACGACGACGGTGGCCTCCTTCAACGTGCTGAACTACTTCACCACCCTGGGCAGCCGAGGAGCGGACACCGCGGAGGAGCTGGTGCGTCAGCAGGCCAAGATCGTCGCGGCCATCAACGAGATGGACGCCGACGTCGTTGGTCTGATCGAGATCGAGAACAACGGCGACGAGGCTGTCGGGACCCTGGTCACCGCTCTCAACGCGGCGGCCGGCGCCGAGAAGTGGGCGTTCGTCAGCACGGGCGTCGTCGGGACGGACGAGATCACGACCGCGTTCATCTACCAGCCCGCCGAGGTGGAGCCGGTCGGCGACTTCGCGATCCTCGACTCCACGGTGGACCCGCGCTTCCTGGACGACAAGAACCGCCCGGCGCTCGCGCAGACCTTCGGCGACCTCGAGTCCGGCGGTCAGGTGACCGTCGTGGTCAACCACCTCAAGTCCAAGGGCTCGACCTGCGAAGACGTCGGCGACCCAGAGGACCCGTTCGGGCAGGGCAACTGCAACCAGGTCCGCACGGACGCGGCCGACGCGCTCGGTGACTGGGCGAACGACGACCCGACCGGGACCGGCACCGACAACGTGCTGATCATCGGCGACCTCAACTCCTACGACAAGGAGGACCCGATCGACGCGCTCGTGGCCGACGGCTTCTCAGACCTGCTCCTCGAGCACGTCGGTGAGTACGCCTACAGCTACGTCTTCGACGGGATGCTCGGCTACCTGGACTACGCGATGGCCAGCGCCGCCCTGCAGGGCCGCGTCGTCGACGCGCAGCCGTGGAACATCAACGCCGACGAGCCCAGCGTCCTGGACTACGACATGACGCACAAGCCGCCGGCCCAGGACGCGCTGTGGGCGCCGGACCCCTACCGGTCCAGCGACCACGACCCGGTGCTCGTCGGGCTCGACCTCAGCCAGGACGAGCCGGACACGACGGCCCCGGAGCTCGAGGTGATCGCCGAGCCGCCGCACATCTGGCCGGCCAACGGCAAGTGGCGCAACGTCACCACCGCGGTCCTGGCGACCGACGACTCCGGGGAGGAGCCGGCCGTGACGCTGGTCGGGGCCACCGCCGCGAACGGTGGCGAGGTCCGGACGCTCGACGACCACCGGTTCCAGGTCCTCGCGGTGCTCGGCGCGACGTACACCCTCACCTACGAGGCGATGGACGCCGCCGGCAACACCACGACCACGAGCGTCACGGTCGTGGTGGAGCACCCGGGCAAGGGCAAGCGGCAGGGCCACGGCGACAGCCGGGCCTAACCGCTGACGGGCGCTGAGCCCGTCGACACCGACGGGGTGCGGGCGACCACCGGTCGTCCGCACCCCGTCCGCTCTCCCGGCACCACGGCATACCTCGTGTCCGGCAGTGCACGGGCTGACAGCGAAGCCGGTTAGCCTAGGCGGGTGCCTAACTTCTTCGAGAAGATCCTGCGCGCCGGCGAGAAGTCCGCGCTGCGCCGCCTTGAGAACATCGCCAAGCAGGTCAACGCGCTCGAGAGCGACTTCGAGGGGCTGACCGACGCCGAGCTGCGCGAGGAGACGGACAAGTTCAAGCAGCGGCTGGCCGACGGCCAGACGCTGGACCAGCTGCTGCCCGAGGCGTTCGCCGCGGTGCGGGAGGCGTCCAAGCGGACGATCGGCAAGAGGCACTTCGACGTCCAGCTCATGGGCGGCGCCGCGCTGCACCAGGGCAACGTGGCCGAGATGCGCACCGGTGAGGGCAAGACGCTGGTGGCGACGCTGCCGTCCTACCTCAACGCCCTGACCGGCAAGGGCGTGCACATCGTCACCACCAACGACTACCTGGCCCAGTACCAGTCCGAGCTGATGGGCCGCGTCCACCGTGCCCTGGGCCTGGAGACCGGCGTCATCCTGTCCAAGATGACGCCCGCGGAGCGCCGCGAGCAGTACGCGATGGACATCACCTACGGCACCAACAACGAGTTCGGCTTCGACTACCTGCGCGACAACATGGCCTGGTCGATGAAGGACCTGGTCCAGCGGGAGCACCACTACGCCATCGTCGACGAGGTGGACTCGATCCTCATCGACGAGGCGCGCACCCCGCTGATCATCTCCGGCCCGGCGGACCAGGCCACCAAGTGGTACACCGAGTTCGCCAAGCTCGTGCGGCGCCTCCAGCGCGGCGAGGCGGGCGACCGCCTGCGCGGCATCGAGGCGACCGGCGACTACGAGGTGGACGAGAAGAAGAAGACCGTCGGCGTCCTCGAGCAGGGCATCGAGAAGGTCGAGGACTACCTGGGCATCGACAACCTCTACGAGTCGGCCAACACCCCGCTCATCGGCTACCTCAACAACGCGATCAAGGCCAAGGAGCTCTTCGAGCGCGACAAGGACTACGTCGTCATGGACGGCCAGGTGATGATCGTCGATGAGCACACCGGGCGCATCCTGCCCGGCCGTCGCTACAACGAGGGCATGCACCAGGCGATCGAGGCCAAGGAGGGGGTGGAGATCAAGAACGAGAACCAGACCCTGGCCACGGTGACCCTGCAGAACTACTTCCGCATGTACGACAAGCTCGCCGGCATGACGGGCACCGCCCAGACCGAGGCGGCCGAGCTGCACCAGATCTACAAGGTCGGCGTGCTGGCCATCCCCACCAACATGCCGATGATCCGCAAGGACCAGCCCGACCTCGTCTACCGGACCGAGGAGGCCAAGTTCAAGGCCGTCGTCGACGACATCGCCGCGCGGCACCGGATGGGCCAGCCGGTGCTCGTCGGCACCACGAGCGTGGCCAAGTCCGAGCACCTCTCCGAGGCGCTGCGCCGGCGCGGCGTCAAGCACGAGGTCCTCAACGCCAAGCACCACGAACGCGAGGCCGCGATCGTCGCCGAGGCCGGCCGCCGCGGGGCGGTCACCGTCTCCACCAACATGGCCGGCCGGGGCACCGACATCATGCTCGGCGGCAACCCCGAGTTCCGTGCCGTCGCGGCGCTGAAGGCGCAGGGCCTGGACCCGCACGAGACCCCGGAGGAGTACGAGGCCGCCTGGGACACCGCGCTGGCGCAGGCCGAGCGCTCCGTCGCGGCCGAGCACGACCAGGTCACCGAGCTCGGCGGCCTCTACGTCCTGGGCACCGAGCGCCACGAGTCTCGCCGCATCGACAACCAGCTGCGCGGTCGCGCCGGGCGTCAGGGCGACCCCGGCGAGAGCCGCTTCTACCTCTCCCTCCAGGACGACCTGATGCGGATGTTCAACGCCGCCATGGTCGACCGCGTGATGTCGACCAGCGGGATGGCCGACGACGTCCCCATCGAGTCGCGGATGGTCTCCCGCTCCATCGCCAGCGCGCAGTCCCAGGTCGAGGCCCAGCACTTCGAGACCCGCAAGAACGTCCTGAAGTACGACGACGTCCTCAACCGCCAGCGCGAGGTCATCTACGCCGAGCGGCGCCGCGTCCTCGAGGGCGAGGACCTGCAGGACCAGGTGCGCCACTTCATCAACGACGTCGTCACCGACTACGTCGTCACCGCCGGGGGCCAGGGGATGGCCGACGGGCTCGACCTCGAGCAGCTCTGGACCGACCTCAGGACGCTCTACCCCGTGCAGGTCACCATCGAGGAGATCATCGAGCAGGCGGGCGGCCGCAACGCCGTCTCCACCGACCTGCTCGTCGAGGAGCTCACCTCCGACGCCCAGCACGCCTACGACCAGCGCGAGGAGGAGGTCGGGCCCGAGACCATGCGCGACGTGGAGCGCCGCGTCGTCCTGCAGGTCCTGGACCGCAAGTGGCGCGAGCACCTCTACGAGATGGACTACCTCAAGGAGGGCATCGGGCTGCGCGCGATGGCCCAGCGCGAGCCGCTCGTGGAGTACCAGCGCGAGGGCTACCAGCTCTTCCAGGCCGTGATGGAGGGCATCAAGGAGGAGTCGGTCCGCTTCCTCTTCCGCGCCGAGATCAAGCAGGCCGAGCCGGAGCCGCGGCCCCAGCAGCAGCTGACCTTCGTCGCGCCCGGCGAGGACGGGTCGGCCGAGGCCAGGCGCGTCCGTGCCGACGGCAGCCTCCCGGAGGAGAACAGCGCCCCCGCCCAGGCCGCCCCGTCGGGCAACCGCGCCGAGCGGCGCCGCGCGCAGCGCAGGGGCTGACCCGGCGGAGCGGACCGCGCCGGGGCTCAGCCCACCTCGAGCGCGGTGATCAGCCAGCGCCCGTCCAGGCCGCTCATCCGCAGCGCCACGGCGCGGGCCTTGCCCTCGGCCCAGACGACCGCGGAGACCTCGCAGACCCCGTCGGCCGGGAAGGTCGGGTGGACCGAGCGGACGACCGGCGGCCGGTTCGTGCGCCGTCCCCGGCGGCGGGCCAGCAGACCGCGTCGCCGCGCCCGCTCCCGGATGTCGGGGGTCACCCACCGGGAGAGCTGGTCGGCCCTGCGCGTGCCGTCGTAGGTCTCGAGCAGCGCCTGCACCATCCGCCTGGCCCAGGCCGCCGCGTCGGGGAGGTCCGGGGTGGCCGTCGGCTGCGGGCCGAAGAACGCGTCGTCGTCGGGGCCGGGCCGCAGGTCGACGGGGAGATGGGCCTGGACGTAGGGCGGCGCCTCTGCCCGTGCCGGGGTCCCGCCCCAGTCGGGTCCCTCGGGGACGGGCTCGGTGCGCGGGGCGGGCAGCACGCGCAGCACCGGCGGGGCGGTCCGGGGCCTTCCGCCGGTCCGCAGGTCGTCCGACCGAGCTGGTGCGGGCCCGACGTCCGCGAGGGCGCTGCTGCCCTCGACCAGGCCACGGGCCTGGGTCGTGGCGCTCACCGGCCCGTCTCCGAGGCCGGAGCGACGAGCCGCTGACCGGGCAGGAGCAGGTCGGGGTCCTCGCCGATCGTCTCCCGGTTGGCGGCGTACCACCTGGGCCAGGCCTCGGCGACGTCCTGGTCGGTGGCGTGCTCGCCGAGGGCACGGGCAGCGATGTCCCACAGGGTGTCCCCGGCGTGGACGACGACCACGGCCCGGTCGTCCGAAGGGCGGGACGCCGACGGCGTGGTGCTGACCAGGCCGACCTCTCCGGACGCTGCGCCGGAGGTGGCTGGGGACGCGCGCCGTCCCGAGGAGCTCGTGGTCGGGGTCCACCCCGGCACGGGGACGTCCTCGGCCCTCTCCGGAGTCTCGGCGGACGCGGCCGCGACTGCGGCCGGCACGGGCACCACCGCCACTGCGGCCGGTACGGGCGCCGCCGCGACGGCGCTCGCCTGCGCGCCGCCCAGGGTGGCGGCGACGAGCAGGCCCGCCGCCACCCGGCCGGTCAGTCCCGGGCCGACCGTCCCCCGCCCCCGGACGGCCTCGTCGAGGAGGGCCAGCGTCGCCCTGGCCAGCAGCAGCGTCGCCCACGCCGCGACGGCCGCCGCCGCGGCCGAGGCGAGCAGGGAGAAGGACTCCTGCACCGCCACGCTCGTGAGCGCGCCGGACCAGTGGTCGAGCGCCCCCTCCAGCAGCCACCAGGCGAGCCGTCCCGTCGCGCCGGTCGCGGCCGCACCAAGACCGGCCGCCCTCGCCGATGCGCCGACCATCGCCATCACCCCTCCACCATCCGGCAGCCTTCGGAGTGGCCGGATGCGTTCGTTTGAGTTCGTTTGCGTCTGATGACGGCAATCTACGTGCTCGAACGCGGTCGGACAACCCCCACGAGCGACCTGTGGACGGCCGGCCGGCCCGGGACATGGCGGCTGGCACCATGTCCCCATGCGCTGGGAGAACCTGTTCGCCGACCTCGCCGCCCAGCAGGAGCAGCTCGAGCGGGAGGAGCGACGGCTCGAGGTGGCCGAGCACACCCGCGCCGAGCGCGGCCAGGTGCACCTGCTGGCCCGGCTCGTCGCCGCGGAGGGTGGGCCGCTGCGGCTGCGCGTCGCCGGCGTCGGCCGGGTGGAGGGGCTGCTGCGCGACACCGGCACCGACTGGCTGCTGCTGGACCACGGCGGCACGCTCTCGGGCCGGGGCAGGGAGCTGCTGGTGCCGCTGGACGCGGTCGCGGCGGTGGAGGGTCTGCCCATCAGGGCCGCCACCGAGCGGGAGGCCGGCCGGCGCCTGGGGCTGACGAGCGCGCTGCGTGCCGTGAGCCGCGACCGGGCGGCAGTGCGGGTCCACGACCGGTGGGGCGACCACCTCAGCGGCACGATCGACGCGGTCCTGGCCGACCACCTCGAGCTGACCCGGCACGCGGACGACGCGCCGCGCCGGGCGGAGGAGGTGCGCGGCCGGGTGAGCCTGCCCTACGGCGCGGTGGCGATGGTGCGCCGGCTGTGACCGGTCCTCAGTCCAGCTCGGCCGAGCCCCGGCTGATGCTCTCGCGCGTCTGGGCGTACATCCGCTGGATGTAGGCCTCGAGCTCGGTGTTCTCGACCCGCCACACGCCCCGGCCACCGAGCTTGACCCCCACCAGGTCGCCGGAGCGCACCAGCGCCTTCACCTGCGACAGGGACACGTTGAGGGTCTCGGCGACGTCGGTGAGGGTGAGGAAGCGCGGAGCGGGCACGGAAGGGGTCCTTTCGCAGACTTGACCAGGATTTTACCGATTCCTGGCCCACTCTTGACCCGCCTGTGGACAAGATGGACGGGGCCGTGTGCTCGCCGGGTAGCGTGCCACCGGACCAGGGGACCGAAGGGGCTCCCGACCCGTACGCAGGAGTGACCATGCTGATGCCCGCCGTGAGGCAGACGACCGACGCGAGCGCAGGGGCGAGGACCGCCCGACGGCTGCGCCGCCCCGGCTGGCGCGACCTGCGCCTCGTCGTCGGTGTGCTCCTGGTCCTGGTGTCGGTCGCCGGAGGGGTGCGGCTCGTGGCCAGCCTCGACGACACCGCTCCGGTGTACGCAGCGGCCCGCGACCTGCTGCCCGGCCAGGAGGTCGGGGCCGGTGACGTGGTCGCCGTCCAGGCACGCCTCGGGGACCGTGCGAGCAGCTACGTCGACGCCTCCGTGCCGCTGGAGCCGGGCACGCACCTGCTGCGGCAGGTCGGCCAGGGGGAGCTGGTCCCGCTCAGCGCCCTCGGCACCGCGCGGCAGGCGCTGGACAGGTCGGTGGGTGTCCCCGTCGACGTGGTGGCCGCCCGCTCGCTCGTCAGCGGCACCGTCGTCGACGTCTGGGTCAGCCACCGGGACGACGAAGGGGTCGGCGAGAGCTATCTCGACCCCGAGCTGCTCCTGGCCGGTGCGGTCGTCGACTCGGTGCCGGCGCAGACCACCGGTCTCGGCGCGGGGCTGGGCCGCACGGCGGTGCAGGTCGTCGTGCCCGCGGACGAGGTCGGCAGGGTGATCGCGGCGGTCGACCAGGACGCGCGCATCACCCTCGTGCCGGCGCCCCGCTCCGGCGGTGCCGGCCGATGAGCCTGCCGCTGCTCACCGCCGTCGCCCCCCGCTGGGAGTCGGGGCTCGCCGGCCTGCTCGCCTCCTCCCGCCGGGTGCACGTCGCGCGGCGCTGCGCCGACGTCGCCGAGATCCTCGGCGTCGCCGCCGCCGGGGTGGGGCGCGTCGCGGTGGTGTCGGGCGACCTGCGGGGGCTGGACCGTTCGGTGGTCGACGACCTGCGAGGACACGGTCTGCTCGTGCTCGGGGTGCACCCACCCGACGACGAGGCCGCCCGGCGCCTGCTGCTGCGCTGGGGCGTGCCGGTCGTCATCCCGGCCGACAGCGCCGCCGACGCCCTCGACGAGGCGGTCGGCCGCCTGCTCGACGGGTCCGACGGCGCCGCGCACCAGGACGCCGCGCACCAGGACGCCGCGCTGCAGGACGTCGAGCACAGCGACGCCCGCACGGCGCACCGGAGCTCCGAGGCGGCCGTCCCCGCCCCGCCCGGCCAGGTGGACGCCCGGCCGTCCGCCGGCGCCCGGCCGCCCGTGGCGGGGGAGGAGACCGCCGGCGGGGCGGGCACGGCATACCCCGACGAGCCTCCGGGCGCCGCGGACGACGGTCCCGCCGGCCCGGAGGACGAGCCGGACCTGGAGGGGCAGGTCGTGGTCGTGTGGGGTCCCACCGGCAGTCCCGGCCGCACCACCGTCGCGGTGAACCTGGCCGCCGAGCTGGCCGGCCCGCTCTCCCCGACGCTGCTCGTCGACGCCGACACCTACGGCGCCAGCGCGGCGCAGGTGCTCGCGGTGCTCGACGAGGTGCCCGGCATCGCCGCCGCCGCCCGGGCCGCCGACCAGGGGACGCTCACCCGGGAGGGCCTGGCCGAGCTGGCGCCCGAGGTGCGGCCGGGCCTGCGGATCCTCACCGGGCTCCCGCGTGCCGACCGCTGGCCAGAGGTGCGCGACGTGGCGCTCGCCGACGTCCTCGACCGCTGCCGGACCCTGGCGCGGTGGGTCGTCGTCGACGTCGCCGCCCCGGTGGAGCAGGACGAGGACCTGGCCTTCGACACCATGGCCCCGCGCCGCAACGGCGCGACCCTCACCGCGCTCGAGGCCGCCGACCGGGTCGTCGTGGTGGGCACCGGCGACCCCGTCGGGATCCAGCGGCTGGTGCGGGGGGTCGACCAGCTCTC